>JBBPYM010000034.1:0-9659 GCA_038199905.1 Chitinophagales bacterium
AACTACGTCTAAGGGTTTTAACCTGTGGTGTGAGCCGGGATCGAACCGGCGACACAAGGATTTTCAGTCCTTTGCTCTACCGACTGAGCTACCGCACCATCCTTAACAAATAGAGTAACTTATTTGTATGGGCAGCAAAAATAAGTGATTATGCATAATATCTGAAATAAAATTATTCAATTATTTCACCCGGGCAAAAGGTTATATCCCGTATTCACACAAAAACTTGATACGCATGATCTTTAACTGCTCCCAGGAGTACTGGCTTTCGCTCAGTTCCTGCAATGCAATCTGCAGGCTGCTGGTTTCACAGCCTTTAAAATATTCCAGGATTTCTTCCTGTTCGTATTCATCCACCATCTCGTCGATGGCGTAATCAAGATTTAATTTTGTACCACTACCCACGATCGTCTCCATTTCTTCCAGTAAGCCATCGATGCGCATGTCTTTATTTTTAGCGATCGTTTCCAACGCGATCTTTTTATCGGTTTGCTGGATGATATAAACCTTGAGGCCACTTTTGTTCACCACACTTTTCATCACAAAATCGTCAGGACGCTCAATATCATTTTCTTCCACGTACGCGGCAATCATTTCAACGAAAGGTTTGCCATAGCGGAGTGCTTTTCCCTTGCTTACGCCCTGGCATTTCTCCAGTTCAAGAGTAGTTCTGGGATACAAAGTAGCCATGTCCTGCAAAGTGGTTTCCAGGAAGATTACAAAAGGCGGCAGGCCTTTTTTCTTGGCTTCCTTCTGGCGAAGCTCTTTCAACATCTCCAGCAGTTTTTCATCAAGCGAAGCAGTAAAAGCGGGCTCGCTGGCGCCTTCATCATCATCTGCATAGGCTTCCTCGAACAAATTGTTCATCACAATCTTGAAAGAAGTTGGCTTTTTGAGGAACTTCTCGCCCCTGGCAGAAATCTTTAATACTCCATATTCCTCAATATCTTTTTGTAAGATCCCTTCAAGCAAAAGCTGCCTTATAAGAGAGTTCCAATAGTGTTCTGCTTCGTTTTTGCCGATGCCGAATTCGGGTATGCCCTCATGACGATACATCTGTACCTGTGGTGTTAGTTTACCCATTAAGATGAATACTGCATATTCGGTAGGGAAACGTTCGTCCAGCGCTTTTACCACTTTCAGCACTTTCACAGCATTTTCCTTTGCTTCGCTCCGTTCTTTGGGATGGAGACAGTTGTCGCAACTGCCGCAATTTTCAGCAATGTATTCTTCGCCGAAGTAGCTTATCAGCATTTTCCTACGGCAGACACCACTCTCGGCGTATGCAACGGTTTCATTAATCAGTTGGGCGCCCACTTCCCTTTCGCTCAGGGGTTTGTCGCGCATCAGGTGCTCCAATTTTGAAACGTCTTTATGAGAATAATACAAAATACATTTTCCTTCCAGTCCATCCCTGCCGCCGCGGCCGGTTTCCTGGTAATAGTTTTCTATGCTTTTAGGAATATTGTAATGAATTACAAAACGCACATCCGGCTTGTCAATACCCATTCCAAAGGCGATGGTGGCAACAATTACCTGCACATCTTCATTAAGGAACAAATCTTGTCGGTTCGCCCTTAACTTACTGTCAAGACCGGCATGATAAGCAACTGCTTTTATATTGTTCGCCATCAGCATATCAGCGAGTTCTTCAGTGGTTTTGCGGTTCAGGGTGTAGATGATCCCGCTTTTTCCTTTGTTCTGAACAATAAATCGTACGATGCTCCTGATGGTTTCTTCTTTGTTAATCTTGGGAAGTACTTCGTAGTATAAGTTGGGGCGGTTAAACGAGGAAATAAAGATATTTGCTTCGCGAAGCTTTAGATTTTTAACGATATCACTTTGCACTTTGGGAGTAGCTGTAGCCGTCAACGCGATTACCGGTATCTTGTCGTTAATTATTTCCATCATCTCACGCAAGCGCCTATATTCCGGTCGGAAGTCGTGGCCCCATTCTGAAATACAGTGGGCCTCATCAACAGCAAAAAAAGAGATCTGCAAATCACCGAAAAAATCAAGATTTTCTTGCTTGGTTAGCGTTTCCGGGGCTACGTACAACAACTTTGTTCTTCCGGCAATCAGGTCTTCCTTTACCTGGGTAATTTCTTTTTTGGTAAGTGTTGAATTTAGAAAGTGTGCTATATCATCATTACTGCTATAACTTCTTACCAGGTCAACCTGGTTTTTCATCAGCGCGATCAGTGGAGAAACGATGATTGCCACGCCCTCGGATACAAGCGCGGGCAACTGGTAACACAAACTTTTACCGCCTCCGGTCGGCATTATTACAAATGTGTCTTTACCAGACAAAAGTGAACTGATAATGGCTTCCTGATCACCTTTGAAGGTATCAAAACCAAAATATTCCTGCAGTTTTTCGTTTAAATTAATGGGTCCAATAATAGATGCTTTGGACTTGGTCGTAGCTTTTTTAAGGGTAGTTTTTCTAGAACTTGTAATGGCCATATTCGGTAATTTTCCTGCTCACAAAATTTATATTTATCTTTTGGGACTGTAACGGATTATGTATTTCAAACATTGTTTCATAGATGTTAATATATTGATGTTTACGACTTGCATTGAACCGGGTCGTAATAATTAATCAGCAGAATAAGGGTTTACACTTATAGAAGCCCCTGATAAATATTCTTAGCCATTTTTGCGGAAACAAACCCTGGATAACGTGGGGCAGATAATGGCTACGGGGATTTTTTAAGGACTGCGAAGATAGGAAATCAAAATCTTATAATTGTGTTTCAATTGTTAACAGCATCTGTAGCGCGGTATTAATTATATTGAATTTGGAGGGTTGCTTTAAAAAATTAATTTTGCTGCTCTTACATGGATAGAAAAAAAATTCACCAGGCCGCAATCAGAACGATTGTTCTAGAGTCCGAAGCGATTGGCGGGTTGCAGAAGTTTATCAATGATGACTTTTTAAAAGCCGTCGAAGCGGTTCTTTCCAGTAAAGGGAGATTAGTGGTTAGCGGCATCGGCAAAAGCGCCATAATTGCTCAAAAGATTGTTGCAACACTAAATTCCACCGGCAGTCCAGGCCTGTATATGCATGCCGCAGATGCAATTCATGGCGACCTGGGCATGGTGCAAAAAGGCGACATAGTTATGATCGTTAGCAAAAGCGGCAGTAGTCCTGAAATTAAAGTGCTGGTTACGCTCATAAAGAACTTTGGCAATACCGTTATCGCCATGGTCGGCAATGAAGATTCGTACCTTGCAAGGCATGCAGATATCATTTTGAACACAACGGTCACTGAAGAAGCTTGTCCAAACAACCTGGCTCCAACCAGCAGCACAACTGCTCAAATGGTTATGGGTGACGCGCTTGCCATTTGCCTCATGCAGGAACACGGTTTTTCCGGTGACGATTTCGCCAGGTTTCACCCTGGTGGACTGCTTGGTAAGAAATTATACCTCAGAGTACACGATCTTTACACCGAAAATGAAAGACCAAAAGTACTCAGTGGTCAGAATTTAAAGGAAGTGATTGTTGAAATGACAAAGACGAGAATGGGGGTGACTGCTGTAATCGATGAGATTGACGGTTTGTTAGGCATTATTACAGATGGTGACCTTCGTCGCATGCTGGAGAAAGACGTATTATTAGACAAGGTCACAGCTAAAGATATTATGACGGTGGAGCCAAAAACAATCGCTCCGCATGAACTTGCTGTGGAGGCTTTGGACAAGATGCGTAAACATGGCATAACACAGCTTGCCGTTGTTGATGATGAAAAGTACCTGGGAATTGTTCATTTACACGATCTAATCAGGGAAGGGCTGATATAATTTATTCGAGTTGTGTGGGGTATTTAAGGTATTAATTATTTTAAGTAAGTATATAAAGTTTAAAGTTCTTACGTTATAACAAGGAAAATCTGGTATATAATATGAATAAGCATAATTACGTAGTTATCATGGCTGGCGGTATCGGAAGTCGTTTCTGGCCAATGAGCCGTACAGGATACCCTAAACAGTTCCTGGACATCCTAAATACAGGCAAAACCCTCATTCAATGGACATTTGAAAGGTTTGCAACATTTATCCCCAAAGAAAACATCTATGTGGTAACGTCGCATGAATATGCTGACATTGTAGCTACACAATTGCCGGAAATTCCCGTTGAAAATATTCTTGGTGAGCCTTCCCGAAAAAATACCGCACCCTGTATTGCCTATATTTCTTTTAAATTAATGCAAAAAGATCCCCAGGCTTCTCTAATCGTCGCGCCTGCAGATCATATCATCCTTGATAATACGGGCTTTCACAAGGTCTGCGTGGAGGCACTCACCTTCGTTAATAAACATAATGCCTTCATAACCCTGGGTATAAAGCCCAGTCATCCAAATACTGGTTACGGTTATATACAGTACGAACAGCATGCCATCACAGACAGCGTTTATAAGGTAAAAACTTTTACTGAAAAACCAAACCTCGAACTGGCTAAAACATTCGTTTCAAGTGGCGAGTTTTTATGGAATGCCGGGATTTTTGTCTGGCAGGTGAAAACAATCATAACTGCCTTCGAAAAATACCTGCCGGAAATGTACGAGGTGTTTTATGCGGAAAAGGAAAAATTCAATACCCCTGAAGAAGAAAAAGCACTTAACGAGATCTATCCATTGTGTACCAATATCTCAATAGATTTCGGGATCATGGAAAAAGCAGACAACGTTTATGTTATCCCATCATCCTTTGGCTGGAGTGACCTGGGAACCTGGAACAGCGCCTACGATAATCTTGAAAAGGATGATGCCGGAAATGCCATCGCAGGCGATAATGTGATATCAATCGATGCCACCAATTGCATGGTGCATGCACCAAAAGAAAAACTGCTTCTCCTGCAGGGTATGGATAACTTTATTATCGTTGATACTGCAGATGTACTCATGATCTGCAAAAAAGACAAAGAACAGGAGATTAAAGAATACGTTGCAGAAGTGAAACGTAATAAAGGTGAAAAGTTTATCTGATTATCGGAACGATTTCCTGTGCTAACCTACAGGGTTTGCCAGGTGTAAAGTTTATGCTCATTAATGCAATAAAATGCCTTTTCACCCTCCAACTATGAGAATTAAATGATAATTTGAATTAGCATTAAAAAAAAGTTATTTGCTCGTAACTGAATTTTTGTTCTGATAAATTATTATGCATAGTTACAATAACATTCTTTTTCTAGATATCGAAACCGTGCCCCAGTACGCTTCCTATGCGGAGATGCCGGAAAATGCCAAACCTTTCTGGATAAAAAAAGCAGACCAGGTCAGGCGGGATAAAGAGTTAGATACGCCGGAATCACAGTATCCCAAAGCAGGCATATACGCTGAATTCGGTAAAATTGTTTGTGTATCCTGTGGAATAGTCAGCGGCATTGGGGAAGATAAAAAACTTACCATCAAATCATTTTGCTGCGAAGATGAAAAGGTTATTTTGCTGGATTTTTGCGAGATGCTAAAAAAATGGTCGGGCCCTGAAAAAGTGTTATGTGCACACAACGGCAAAGAATTTGATTTTCCCTACCTCAGCAGGCGGCTGCTTATTAACCAGATACCAGTACCTAACATGCTGCAATTATCCGGCAAAAGGCCCTGGGAAATTCCTCATGTAGATACGTTGGAACTGTGGAAGTTTGGAGATTATAAGAATTATACAACCTTGAATCTGCTTGCTTTCAGCTTTGGTATTCCAACCCCAAAAGATGACATTGACGGTAGCATGGTTTGGAAGGTGTACTGGAACGATCAGGACCTGAAACGAATTGTTACTTATTGCCAGAAAGATGTAGTAACGGTGGCCCAGGTATACCTCAGAATGAATAGCGAAGCATTGATCAAAACTGAAAACATCGAGATCAAACCAGGTTAAAAGTCGACAAAGAATAACACCTTTTAACTTACTTAAATTAACCACATGCAACGAATTAATTTTGCCTCAGGGGCACAATGGGAAGAAATAATCGGCTACAGCCGTGCAGTAAAAATTGGTAATGTAGTGGAAGTGACCGGCACCGTAGCAGTAGATGAAAATAATAAATTGGTTGGGAAAGATAATTCCTACGAACAGGCAAAATACATACTGTATAAAATTGAAAAGGTATTGGAAAGAGCCGGGGCAACATTAAAAGATGTAGTTAGAACAAGAATATATGTTACAGACATTACGCAATGGCAGGAATTCGGTAAAGCGCATGGCGAGGTATTTAAAGACATCAAACCCTGCACAACAATGGTGGAAGTGCGTGCACTCATCAGCCCGGAATACCTTATTGAAATAGAAGCTACCGCTATTTTGCATACTTTATAGCTGATGAGACCTGATATTCCATACTTTGAAAACATCTCTGAATCTTTCCAAAACGCGAACCTGGAATCCGTCAGTCCAGATTTTGAATTAATACACCTGCAAGACATCCCCCAGGAATATACGGATTATAACAAACCCTTTCGCCTGAACGCTTTTGTAATAGGGTTATTAACACGTGGAGAAGCGGAACTTACCATAAACTCCAAAGACTACCATCTACAAAAAGGCACGCTTTATTTTTCAACTCCATGGCATATCAGGAATTATATCTCTATCGATAAATGGCAGGGCTTCCTTCTGTGTTTCACGCCACAATACCTATTCCAGTACCACCTTGCAGACACCATTAGTAAAGAGTTTACATTTTTTCAATCAGAGAATGGCATGGTCATCACTCCTTCGGAAGAAGACTTTTCCAGGCTTGAAAAATTGTTTGATGAGATGTACCAGGTTGTAAGATCAGGTGATGCTAACCGTTATAAAATCCTCTTTCATTATGTAAATATTCTATTGCTGCAATGCAAATCGTTAAGCAACATTGATGTTATCAAGTCAACAGGAAACAGTGAGAAAATCATCACAGTTTTCCAGAACGCTTTAAATGACTATTTCACATCACTTACCAAAGGCCTATCAACAGAAGCGCTGACGATGAAACGTATCGCGCAGCAACTGCATATCCACCCAAATTACCTGAGCAACCTGGTAAAAGCACAGAGTGGTAAAACAGTTTCGTCTATTATACGTGAAAGGCTTGTATTGGAGGCGAAAGCACTTTTATGTAACAGTAATATGACAATCTCTGAGATTGCCTACTACCTGCAGTTTAAGGACACATCAAACTTTGCCAAATTCTTCAAAGGTAATACCGGAAAAACGCCCACTTTGTTCCGGGCCACTTACAGAGAAAATACCCAAAGTTCTTAATTAATCACCGGGGCGCTCACGATGGATTAAATAACTTTATAGAGTAAAACACACGATTATCTTTCGACGTAAATGCAGTCTTAATAAAAGAATTGGTTCTTCATGCAGGTTTTAGGTGTTAATTATAATTAGAGCTCAGCTATGAGCTCTAATTTTTTGGACCTCTCAAAATTCTCTAACTTTAGCCCTCACCAATAGTTTCTCTAGCGTGCATGTAATATCCAAGCTTCCCCAGGTAGGCACTAACATTTTTACTGTAATGAGTTCGCTGGCGGCAGAATATAAGGCTGTGAATCTTGGCCAGGGCTTTCCGGACTATCCAATGAGCGAGTTGTTGATCAACCTGGTAGATCAGGCCATGCGAGATGGCTATAATCAATATACCCATATGAATGGTCTGCCTGCATTACGCGAGGTGCTGGCTGAAAAGATTAAATCACTTTACTCAACTTACATCAACCCGGATTCACAGATTACCATAACGCCGGGCGGCACTTATGCAATTTATACAGCATTGACAACGGTTCTCAGGCCTGGTGACGAAGTAATTGTTTTTGAGCCCGCATATGATAGCTATATCCCTAACATTGTAATTAACGGTGCCATCCCGGTGCTGATAGATCTTACTTTCCCAGATTATAAAATAAACTGGGACGAGGTGAGGCAAAAAGTAACACCCCGAACGAGAATGATTGTTTTAAACAGTCCGCATAACCCTAGTGGCGCGGTGCTGGAAGAAAACGATATAACACGGCTTCGTGAGATTGTAAAAGACACTGCCATCATAATCCTCTCAGACGAGGTTTATGAACACCTGGTATACGATAATGAACCACACCTCTCGATGTTGCGCTACCCCGACCTTGCTCACAGAAGTTTTGTCTGTTTCTCCTTCGGGAAAGTATACCATTGCACGGGCTGGAAACTGGGTTATTGCGTAACGTCACCTGAATTAATGAAGGAATTTCGCAAGGTTCACCAGTTTAATTGTTTCAGTTGCCATACACCGTCACAGGTTGGGTTATCTCATTTTTTAGCACAAAAACAATCTTATTCAACCTTGGCCAGCTTCCTGCAACAGAAGCGTGATTATTTTCAGCTATTGATGCAGAAAACCAAATTTACACCCCTCCCAAGTCATGGAAGTTACTTCCAGTTGTATAAATATGATCAAATCAGTGATGAAGCAGACGCGGACTTTGCCATCCGGATTACTAAACAGTATGGCGTTGCTTCCATTCCAGTGTCGGCGTTTTATCAGTCAGGAAAAGACAATAAAGTAATCCGGTTCTGCTTTGCAAAAAAAGAAGAAACGCTCGAAAACGCTGTTGAAAAGCTGATATTGGTACAATGAATTCCCCAATACAGGGATTTAAACCACGCAAACCTCGGAAGGTAACAGTGGCCACTGGCTGTTCCGCATTTGGTTAGAGTTAAATAGCCAGGTATCGCCGTGTCGAATTTGCTGGGAAAAATCCAATCAGTCTTATACATTCTTGTCTAATCGTTAAAATCAGCGACGCCAGGTGTAAAAAATAACGCCAAACCCAATTCTGGTGCATATTTTGATTTATCATCAGAAATTCAAGCTGCAATGAATAAAACACAACCCTCTCTAATATTTTGTATCCTGATGGATACCATTGGTTATGCAAGTTATGCACTACCGGGTATTGGTGAACTGGGTGATATTATCTGGGCTCCTTTATCAGCCATAATTTTCTTTAAAACATTCGGCGGCTGGAAGGGTGCTTTTGGTGGCATTTTTAGTTTTGTTGAAGAAATTTTACCGGGAACAGATTTCATACCCACTTTTACCATAACATGGGCCTGGAAACACTTTGCCAGAAAACAGGAAGCACCTGGCTATAATAGTTTTAAAGCCGCAGCATAATTTGACTGGCATCCTTGCAAAGGGCTGAAAGTAGATCATCGGACCGTAATTATAAAGAGCCTGTGCTTATCAGCGAAACCACAATGTTGTAAGTACAAAGGCCGCAACGAAAGTTGCGGCCTTTATTATTTAAAAACCAATTTCAATTTGCTTGGAATGTTTCGATTGCCGCCTGGTAATTAATTCATTGATGCCTCTAAAAGTTGTGTGATCTTCTCTCCATTCCGCCACCATGTCTTCCATCGCGACCTTCCCGTGGACCAAAACTCCTTTGTTGTTGCATGCTGTTTGAACCTGCACGATTAAGATTGTAAGTAAAAGTGAGCATGAAATATCTTTTCAGCACCACCGTGTTAACATTTTCAAAATAGTTCTCAGTCTGTGAAGTGGTAATACTTTGGTTCTGATTCAAGATATCATTAACTGACAATTTCACTTCGCCATTTTTCTTTTTGAACACTTGTTTGGCAAGGCCAGCATTCCATAAAGGGATGGTCTGATTGAAGCCTGCTGCCCT
>JBBPYM010000035.1:0-3337 GCA_038199905.1 Chitinophagales bacterium
AGAAGGCAAGTTTGATGAACCGTCATGGGAACTGAACATGGCGCGTAAAGACGCGGGTTTAATGATCTCCGCTGCCGAAGCTCAGGGCGTCAGCCTGGCTATCATTCCTGCCATTGCAGCGGTGATGGATCAATGGATCTCCAAAGGTCATGGTAATGATGACTGGAGTGTTATTGCTAAGGATAATCTTTGAGTGTCAAAAAATTATTGCACAGCAATGAGTAGTTACTTAGAACCTGTTGCCTGAATTTTTTTTAACCACAAGGAACACAAAGAAGGCACAATGGGCACAAGGAGAACTTGACGATTTACAATTTAGCTCACATTAAAAAGTTAATAAAAGGGTTCTCTGAATACTATAAAACGCTCCTTGTGCCCCTTGTGCCTCCCTTGTGCCCTTAGTGGTTAAATTGATTTCGAAGCAAAACGCTTAATTAGCCTTTATAGCCCAGGGCGTCTTTTTTAACCACAAACACAAAGGGTACAATGGCCTTTTGAGAGAATATTGACCGTTAGCCGCAAAGTGTTTTGCACGAAAAGCCAGTGTTGCTAACGGCATACAAAAAATTATACATGTTTTCAGCATATTTCAGCTTTAACTCGTTACTTTAGGCTTACACCTTTATTCAGGATTAACAGGATAATTATGAAACTCAAAAGAAATTTACTCGGCGGGCTTGTTGGTGCACTTGCATTAAATGTTTTACACGAGACCGTGCGCCGTTTTGATGCTGATGCACCGCGTATTGAACTGGTTGGCGAAGAAGCCTTGTCAAAAACAATTAAAAAAGCCGGCCTGCAACCACCATCGGGTGAACCTCTTTATTTTGCAACGATGGCTGCCGATATCTTTAGTAACAGTATTTATTATAGCCTTATCGGGCTGGGTAAAAAAAAGAACCTGCTCTGTAACGGCCTGACTTATGGAGTGGCCGCTGGAGTAGGTGCCCTTTTATTAACAAAGCCGCTCGGTTTAAACGACGCACCGGTTAACAGGACCGGAAGAACAAAAATAATGACAGTGGCTTATTACGCTTTCGGTGGGTTGGTGGCTGCCGGGGTAATGAAAGCCTGTTTGAATCGAAAGTAATAGTTTTTACCTTGAAAATGCGGCATAAATAAACAGTCAACACAACGAAATGCAACCCATCCCAATTAAAACTACCGTAGTAGGCTCATGGCCATTCCCTGGCTGGCTGGAATTCGCTTCTGAGAACCTGGCAAAGTTTGGCGCCGCGGATATCGAAGAGATGATAGATGATGCAGTGGTAAATGCGATTCACGACCAGGTCGCCGCCGGTCTGGATGTAATCTCCGATGGCGAACAAACCCGCCTTGATTTTAACCTGTCTTTTTATGGATTTCTAAAAGGCATCATCCCTAATCATGAAGAAACCCGGAAGTTCGGACCACCTGCCCATGACCAACGTGGCAAACATACCATCGTTGAGCCGCTAACGGCTCCTAAAGGTTTAGGTGTTGTGCAGGAATACAACCGGCTGAAAAGACTTGCCCCTGCCGGTAAAATATTGAAAGCTTCTATTCCCGGCCCCTACACGCTTTCAGGAAGAATGTTGCCTGGCGAAATTTATAAAGACCGTTGGGAGATCACTGAAGCCCTGCTACCTTTTGTGTCAAAGGAATTGGTGGCGCTCGTTGAGGCAGGTGCAGAAGAGATCTGTATCGATGAACCTTCAATGTCCTGCTATGCTTACAAAGAAGACACCAAACGGTTTGTAGATATTTTTAATAGAACGATAGCGCCTATTGTTGGTAAAACGAGGATCGGTACCCATTTATGTTTCGGCAACTACAAAGGTCGTTCAGTGGGCAAAAAAACAATTGCCCCCATGTTGCCCGACTTCCTGGATCTCAATGTAGATGAGTTACACTCCGAAATGACCATCCTTAATTTTTCCGAAATTCATTTGCTGGAACGTTTTGCAGAAAAAATGGATGTGGCCGTCGGTGTAATTGATGTAAAAAGTTATTACATAGAAACGGTACAGGATGTTAAAGACAGGATAGCACTATGCCTGAAACATATTCCTGCTGAGAAACTGGCAGTGGCCTCAGACTGTGGCATGTCCCAGACAGCACGATGGGCCACAAAGAAAAAAATCGCCAGCATGTGTGCTGCTGCACAGTCCATGCGACCATAGCTGACGATAATTTTATTGCGAAAATTTACCCGGTCATTTACATGAGTTTAATAAAGCCGAAACAAAAAGATCAACAACTTTTAAATGATATCCGGTCATTCGATGACGATATTTCTTTTAAAGTTTGGTGGCTTGCCCAGAGCGGCTTTCTTATAAAATGGCGGAACAAACACCTGTTGCTTGATCCATATCTTTCTGATTCGCTTTCTGTAAAATACCAGCATACAGAAAAGCCTCATGTTAGAATGAGCGAGCTGGTTATTGATCCGGCTGCATTTGATTTCCTGGATATTGTAACTTCCAGTCATAACCACACAGACCATCTTGACGCTGACACACTGAGACCGATTTTACAAAATAAAACCGTACAATTTATCATTCCCGAGGCTAACAGGGATTTTGTTGTTAACAGGATCGGCTGCGCCACCGGGTTTCCTGTTGGCTTAAACGACGGGATCAGTTTTGAACATGAAGGGTTCAAAATTACTGGTGTGCCTTCCGCTCATAACGTGGTGGAGCGGAACGAAAAAGGCGAATGCCGATACATGGGTTATGTGGTTCAGTTTGGTGACTACAGCATATACCATTCCGGTGACACGCTGTTGTTTGAAGGGCTACAGGAAATCTTAAAACCCTTTCAGGTAGATATCGCCTTCCTCCCAATCAACGGCAATAAGCCCGAAAGAAAAGTAGCCGGAAACCTTAACCCTGAAGAAGCGGCAAAACTCGGAAAGGAGATAGGTGCAAAGCTGGTTATACCACATCATTACCACCTTTTTGAATTTAATACGGCAGATCCGGAGGATTTCGAAGCAGCCTGTTTAAAATATGGTGTTTGTTATAAGGTCCTTCAACTGGGAGAAGGAGTGATATATCCCTGATTGCGTTTGCACTATCTGTTCCGGTAACTAACGGATACCAATACCTGTAGCCTAGGCGGTAAAAAAGCAGCCCGTAATAAAGCACATTTCAGATGCTCTGAAACAACTCGCCCCGTGTACCAAACCCCGTTATGCCCATTGCTTCCTTTTCGCGTTGCCTGGTTGCAGTACTCTGCGTCGTTGGCGTCATCAAGCCTGTCATAGGCATTTCATACGGATAGAATCTATAATCACGGATTGGTAGCCCAAATAGACGCATCCTTTACAAACACCCGCCTGTTTAATCTCAACTGC
>JBBPYM010000036.1:0-5724 GCA_038199905.1 Chitinophagales bacterium
CGGTAGATTCCGCGATGGACTGGTAAGATTGTTTTTCAAGGTAAAATAAAGTTACACATTGTTTTTGTTCGGAACTTAATTCGTGCAACGCATTTCCCATCAACTCTAACGTTCTGTCCTTTTCAAGATGCTGGAACTTTAGATCGTGCCACTCTTCAGTTAGACCGGCCATATTCTCGGAAAAACCAGTAGTAGCCTTCCCCGGACGGTCCCGCAGTTTCATAAGGCAATGGTTTTTTGCCACCATATAGATCCAGCTTTTGAAATATTCGACCTGGTACTTTTGAAGTTCCGTAATCGCTTTCAGGAAAATTTGTTGCACACTATCCTTTGCTTCTTCCTCATTCTTGAGGTATTTCATACACACACCAAGTAGCAACAATGTATACCTTGGTAACAACACTCCCAACCATTGGTTGTCTTTGTCAAGATAAAAGTTTTGCAGCAGTTCGTTATCCGTTATATGTTGATGTTTTTCAACGTTCACTGGGTATTTACTTTATAACGATTTTTGTTAAAAATGTGGAAGGCAAATTTGTCTGTGTGTAGAACCACAATCTGCCTGTGTTATTGTATATCAAACATTTATAAAAGCCGAATGTTTAATGGTATCTATGTCTAAGATGCATGGGAAATTTAAATTCCATAATTAGCGTTATGTGTACTAAAATTAAAACGATCTTCAAATCATGAACCAGCACCTTTCCAAAGAATATGCAATATGCTGCACTCCGGTTAGCTCAATGCGTGCCGAACCATCTCACAGGAGTGAAATTGTTAGCCAGCAATTATTTGGCGAACCATGTACTGTTATCGAACGTGTTAGCGACAAGGGTGATCATTGGGTAAAAGTAAAATCCCGTTATGAAGGATATGAAGGATGGTGCCAGCAAGGACATATTACTGGTATAGAGGAAACACAGTATAATGCTGAAGATAAGCGCCTGATGGATGGCTGGATCAATGAAGTTGAATATAATGGAAAGAAGATGATCGTTCCGATGGGAAGTTCTTTGGCTGTTATACCAGGCGGAGAAGCAAATTGGAACAAAAATACTGTTCGTTTTAACGGACAAACTTGGGACAGGAATATGTTTCACAGCAATGACCAACTGGTCAGGGAAGTAGGTTTCAGGTTTTTAAACACATCCTATTTGTGGGGGGGCAAGAGTGTGTTTGGTGTTGACTGCAGCGGTTTTGCTCAAACCATTTACAAGTTCCTTGATGTTACCCTGCCGAGAGACGCTTATCAGCAGGCGGCAGAAGGGGAAGGGATAGGTTTTTTACAGGAAGCCCGCTGTGGCGATCTTGCCTTTTTTGATAATGCCGAAGGAAGGATAACTCATGTGGGCATCTTGCTCAATGATCACGAGATCCTGCACTCATCCGTAAACGTAAGGGTAGATAAAATTGACAACCAGGGTATCATCAACCAGGATACTTTTGAAAGAACCCATAAGCTGCGAATAATCAAAAGGTATTTTGCATAGCTATCAGCCGTCAGCTATCAGCTATCAAGTATCAGCCATCATTCGACAAGTTGACGAATTGTTGTTCAGCGATTAATATGATAGTGTTTAAGAGCTGATAGCTGATAGCTGATAGCTGATGGCTGATAGCTGATGGCTGATAGCTGATAGCTGATTTATTGCGGTTTAAAAGTTTCTTTGTAAAATTCTATTGCATCCTGAATGCTTTTCAGCGCTACAGTTTTATCACCAATCTCATCAACTTTTACGGTCTTGTTTTCGAGTTTTTTGTATTCTTCAAAAAAGTGTCTCAATTCATCGAAGAAATGTTTCGGTAATTCTTCTATGTTATTGTAGTGATTAACGCTGGGATCATTGGCTGCTACCGCGATAATCTTATCATCAGCATCGCCGCTGTCTACCATTTGCATAACACCCAACACCTTGGCCTGCAAAATACACAGTGCCTGCACGGGAACGGAAGTTAGCACGAGGATATCCAGTGGATCTTTATCATCGCCATAAGTCTGCGGTATAAAACCATAGTTACATGGATAATAAAAAGAAGAATATATAACCCTGTCCAGTTTAAGCAGTCCGCTTTCTTTATCAATTTCATATTTGCACCTGGATCCTTGCGGGATTTCAATGATTGCATTTACGATCCTTGGGGCATTTTCGCCGATGGCCACGCCGTGCCATGGATGGGATACTGTATACATTAGAAATGTTGGTTTTATTTGCCTGCAAACCTACGATAATACTTCAAAGTTTTATCTTCAAAGTTGAAAAACGATAGCTGTTAAATACATTGCAGACAGATGATGAAGAAATATATATATCTAAAATTCATTGAAAGTTTTCATTCCAAACAGTTTGCCTTTTGTCCATAACTTCTTGTCTTTTTTATAGAACCTCCTGTTTCTTTTTGTCAGCGATACAGGGTCGAGTTTGGAAAGATCGGGTCTGCCCGCATTAACCCATGCCGAGTACCAAAAATTTGAAACAGCGATGATGGATGACCTCATTTGTTGTTCAACCATTCCATTGAGCATGTCATGATATTTGCTTGAATAGGCCTGCGAGTGTTTAACCTGGTTGTACTTGTTTTTGATTACATTACCCGTAGCATCGGTCTCAAATGCCTGGTTAGCCGGAAATTGAGCTTTAAGCGCCTTATCCGTTAATAATACCGTATCTACGAGCCGGTGACTGTTTTGAATAATCTGCCAGATTGCTTTTTTGGTATCATTAAAGTAAACGGCTTTACCCGTGTAAAAATTATAATTGTCGCCGAATTTTTCTGTTAGTTGAGACTCCCAGAAAGAATGGATGCCTTTCTGCCCGGTTAACTGGCCATCATGATTCATGGTGGTATGCAGTGGAACATGGGCATCCGCGATATAATGAGCAAGATCGCCTGCGTAAAACAAAATATATGGTTTGTTCTTATCCTGGAACGCCTTTGTAAGTTTTGTCATAATATCATCAATGTACCAGGGCAGTAAGCCAGCTTTCTGTAACAAGGAGTCGCCGTATTTGGCCTTGGCTTCCGCCAGGGTTACGGGCATCTTTCCCGGGTCACTATCCGGCAGCATTTCAAGGTCAACAAAATGACGGTTCACTTCGTCCTTGTAGTTTATCGCGTATATCCTTACGTCGGGCATAACCGCTTCTTCTGTAAGAAAATCAATGTGATTATAGAAGAATACCCCTAAACTATCCGGCAGTGCAAAAACCGCAGACCTGCTGATCCGCTGGTGTGCCCAGAAACCCCATGCAAATAGCAATGTAATGTTACAGGTTATCAACAAAACTACAAGAACAACAACCCGGGATTTTTTTTTCATGTGATGGTTTGAAAGCAAAGATAATCAGCTTTACGCTATCTGCTGTTCAACCGCACGCTAATTGCAGATTATGCAATCCCTACGCTTCAATTTACCTATACTGTTTTAAATAGAGTTATACCCACGTAGGTCGCTACCAGTCCAAGGACAAGACTTCCGACCGCATACAGGAAAAAATGGAAGAAATTACCTGATTTCAGAAGCAATAAGTTGTCGAGTGAAAAAGTAGAAAATGTTGTAAATCCACCACAGATACCCGTTATTAAAAAAAGTCGGGTATCTGCTGAAAGGACCTGTTGTTTTTCGGCCAGGGCGAAAAATATACCGATTGAGAAACAACCAATAACATTAATAAAGAAGGTGCCGGCAGGGAAAAGAGAAGGATATAGTTTATAAACCAACAACTGCAACAGGTAGCGCATGGCCCCGCCTAAACCACTGCCTGCTGCCACTACCAAGATGGATCTCATGGTGAATCGAGTATATAGATTTAATTCAGTTCATCCTCAAAAGCTGATAGCTCCTGCATTATAGCTATCAGCTTTCAATGAATATCTTTTAGGTCTACCAGCCATTCGCCTGTTACACGTACAATCTTAATGGTTGTGGTATCTTTTGGCTCAAATGTATTGGTGTAAACAAAATTTACGGTTGAATCATCAATAGCCTCCACTTTTATTGCGATGATGCTCGCATCTTTATAGCTCACTTTATCTTCTACGGTGCGCCTGTTGTAACCATTTTTCCATTTATCCAACATCATCAGATTGGTATCATTGGAATCATTGAGTAAATAAAAGCGCGCCTTCTCATAGTCGCCATCCAGGGAAGCGCGGATAAATTCGCGTCCTGCATCCTGTGCGTCCTCCGCTTTTGTAAAACGGGGTTCATCTTTGCAGGAAGATAGTCCGGCGATGATTAGCAGTAACAGGCAGAATAATTTCATATTGATTGGTGTAAAGATGTACAAACCTACATGAAGTTGCCAAATACACCATGTTTATTAACTTTAAAAATCCTCCTTAGCGTTCGTTGGGTTGCTCTTTTAGTTTTTCTTTTTCGTAAGCTCTGATAATCGCCTTAACAAGTCGGTGTCTCACCACATCTTCCTCATCGAGTTCGATATGAGCGATACCTTCGACGCCCTGTAAGATGCGCACCGCTTTTTCCAGACCGCTACGCTGGTTTTTAGGAAGATCGACCTGTGTCAAATCACCTGTAATGATCGCTTTGGCATTGGGACCAATGCGGGTGAGGAACATTTTTATCTGCAGATCGGTGGCATTCTGTGCCTCATCGAGAATTATAAATGCGTTGTCCAGTGTGCGGCCGCGCATGTATGCCAGTGGCGCAATTTCAATGGTGCGCGTGCTCATGTAATACCCAAGCTTATCAGCTGGTATCATATCATCCAGCGCGTCGTATAAGGGCCTCAGGTATGGATCAATTTTTTCTTTGAGGTCACCTGGGAGGAAACCTAGATTTTCTCCGGCTTCAACTGCCGGCCTTGTTAAAATGATCTTTTTAATCATTTTATTTTTCAGCGCCCTTACGGCCAGCGCAACCGCGGTGTAAGTTTTACCGGTTCCGGCGGGTCCGATGGCAAACACTATATCGTTTTTGTCAGTAGCATGAACCATTCTTTTTTGATTGACCGTTCTTGCCCGTACGGTTTTACCATTTGGTCCGAATACAAGCACTTCATTAGGGTTGCGATCAACGAAGTTGTCAACTGTTTCGACGTCGTCGCCACCGAGCATTGTTTCCAGGTAACTTTCTGTTAGATGACCATTGCGTTGTAAGTATTGAACAACAAGATTGATTTTATCTTTGGCTGATTCCACTTGTTCCGGTGAGCCGCTCAGTTTGAGCTGTGTACCCCTTGATAGTATTTTCAGCAGGGGGAATTTTTTTTTCAGGATGTCTAATTTGCCGTTGTTTACTCCAAAGAATTCAGTAGGATTAACGGTTTCGAGGTTTATAATAGTTTCTGTCAATTAAAACGGATTTAAATCATCAAATCATTTTCAACGCCTCCATCCATGCAATCCCTGCACGTACGGCTCATATTTCAAATATAAATAATACTGTTCTTAAAACTACAGTTACTTATTCACAACGAATGAACATTAAGAAAAGTTTAGTCAGCTATCAGCCATCAGCCGTCAGCTATCAGCCGTCGGTTGATGATTGAGGTTTATTAGTTGTTGAGCGTATTTGCTGCGAGGTCTCTTTTAACCACAAAGTTCACAAGGAAGGCACGAAGAACACGAAGACAACCAGAATGCTAATTGTCAACCGGCTTTCAAAAAAATGCATGTTGCAAGTTCGGCAAATTATTAAAAGACCCTGGTGTACTTTGTGCCTTCTTTGTGCTCCTAGTGGTTAAAAAAGTCTATTCGAAC
>JBBPYM010000037.1:0-3284 GCA_038199905.1 Chitinophagales bacterium
CCGCAAGGGAGAATGCTGGTCCTTGTCCGGACCAAATGGTTCAGGCAAATCTACATTGTTGAGCCTTGTTAATGCGGATAACCCGCAGGCCTATGCGAACGAAATTTATCTGTTCGACAGGAAACGTGGGACCGGTGAAACGATATGGGAGATTAAAAAGAAGATAGGCTTTGTTTCTCCTGAACTACACTTGTTCTTTGATACCAGCATTACCTGTTTTGACGTGGTAGCATCCGGTTTATTTGACACGATAGGGTTGTTCCGTTATTTGAACGAATCGCAATCGGAAATTGTAACCAGCTGGATGAAGTTGTTACACATTGATCATACCTCTCAAAAGCTACTATCACGATTATCTAACAGCGAGCAACGGCTTGTTTTGCTCGCCAGGGCGCTGGTAAAAAATCCTCCTTTACTTATCCTGGATGAACCCTGCCAGGGGCTTGATGAGGACCAGGTGATGTTTTTTAGAGGGATAGTGGATGATATCTGCACGCTAACAGGCAAAACATTAATTTATGTATCTCACTACACACAGGAAATACCTGCTTGTGTTACAAAATTTATCAGGCTGGAGAACGGGAGCGTTTCATAACTTTTTTGCCACAAAGGCGCTAAGGCACGCGAAATTTTCTTTGTGTCCCTTCGCGTCTTAGCGCCTTCGTGCCAAAGAAGGGGTCAGTATTTATATTTATCTTTCCAAAGATTCTTAAGATACCTGCGCAGCTCTTCTTCCCTTGCATTTTTACCCGGATCGTAAAAGGTAGTGCCGCTAAGCTCAGATGGCAGGTATTCCTGCGGTGAAAAATTCTTATCATAACTGTGCGAATACTGGTAACCTTTATGATATCCCAGGTTCTTCATCAGCTTAGTGGGGGCGTTCCGGAGATGAAGGGGCACTGGCAAGTCTCCGTTATTGCGAACCGCCGCCTGCGCAAGGTCAATGGCCATATAAGACGCATTGCTTTTTGGAGAGGTAGCCAGATAGGTAGTACATTGAGACAGGATGATGCGTGACTCAGGAAAGCCTATCTTGTTAACCGCGTCAAAAGCGGCATTAGCCAGTACCAGCGCTGTGGGATTTGCGTTTCCAATATCTTCACTGGCAAGGATCACCAGCCTTCTCGCGATAAATTTTGCATCTTCACCACCTTCAATCATTCTTGCCAGCCAGTACACCGCGCCATTGGGATCACTGCCTCTTATGGATTTGATAAACGCTGATATGATGTCGTAATGCTGTTCACCGCTTTTATCGTACAGCGCAATGCGTTGCTGGGCTATCTCAATAACCTTGTCATCTGTAATTACCAGCGGCTCCGGCAGCGAGTCAGTGATCAACTCCAGCAGGTTTAATAATTTCCTCGCATCACCACCAGAAATCGTGATGAGTGCCGCACTTTCTTTTAGTTCAATATTTTTTTTGCTCAGTGCTATATCATGAATAATAGCATGCTGTAACAAGTCAACCAGGTTTTGTTCTTCCAAAGGTTTAAGTACGTAAACCTGGCACCTGGAAAGAAGGGCCGAGTTTACTTCGAAGGAAGGATTCTCTGTTGTTGCGCCAATCAACGTTATCACGCCTTTTTCAACAGCACCGAGGAACGCATCTTGCTGGCCTTTGTTAAAACGGTGAATTTCATCAATAAACAAGATCACGTTTTCTTTGGTCTTTGCTTCCTCGATTACTTCTCTCACTTCTTTAACCCCGCTGCTGATAGCGCTCAGGGTGTAAAACGGTGATTGAAGCGTATGTGCGATAATATTTGCGATGGTAGTTTTGCCAACACCCGGAGGACCCCACAGTATCATAGAGGGTACTTTACCCTGTTCAATGGCCCGGCGAAGGATACTGCCTTTGCCTGTAAGGTGATCCTGCCCGGTTAATTCATCCAGCGTCGTGGGTCGTAGTCGTTCTGCTAATGGGGGAAGTGCAACTTTCATTAAACAAAGTTCCTGAAAATAAACTTCTCTATGCCAGGATGTCTATAAGTTATGGCAGGTTTTCGCCCAGGAAGCGGGCGATGTTGTCAAAGGAATCTCCCAGTGAACCGCCGTGCCAGCCGTGCCCCTCATTTGGATAAATGATCAGTTCATTGACAACACCTTCCTTTTCCAATTTATCTCTTAACAATTCAGCCTGGCGGGGATTTACCAACGGATCTTTTCCGCCCTGGAAAAGCAATGTAGGACAACTTTTGGCGGTTACATAGCTAATCGGACTGGAATCGTGGTAAGCAGATTTATTGTTTACAGGACTACCACCGAGTAAAAGTTCCAGTAAGGCGGGTACCTGGGGGAACACAGGGTTATCATACATATAATTAAAATCCGAAGGCCCAAAAAATGATACAACGGCTTTTACTTTCACCGGCTCGGAATATTTATATGCCTGCAACAACGCAAGGTGCGCGCCCGCGCTGGCGCCTAATAAAACAACATGCTGCGAAATATTATATTCGCCTGATCTGCTAACGATAAAAGACAGCGCAGCTTTAACGTCGTTTTCCTGTGCAGGAAATTTGTTCTTTGTGGAACTGGCCAGCCTGTAATTAACATTCACAAACGCGTAATCCGTCAAATGGTTTTTGAGCGAATCGATATAAGCCTTGAAGCTATTCTTATCGCCGCCTGACCAGCTTCCACCGTGCAGCAGCACCATTACTTTAGTTGATTGAAGCGACCTTCCTTCCGGAAGATAAATATCCATCACCTGCTTAGGGTCAGACCCATAAGCAACATTATAATACAAGGAAGACGGTAAAGCGACGGTTGTATCTTTTACGGCTGCGCTTGCCGGGATTACAGAAAACATAATTTGCATTAGAAACAGGAAACCAATGATTTTCATGGTCGAATCTTGTTAGAAAAAGATGCAAATTAATGAGAGAAAATAAAACGAAATGTGAAACATGAACCACGGAGACAGGGAGGCACAGTGGAACACGGATTTTTGTGATATTGTTAGATAATTCTTGATTTAATCCACCTCCGTGCCTCCCTGCCACCGTGGTTCAAAAAAGTCAACCCACCTCGGTGTCTCTCCGTGCCTCCCTGCCACCGTGATTCAAAAAAGTCAACCCACCTCGGTGTCTCACCGTGCCTCCCTGCCACCGTGGTTCAAAAAAGTCAACCCACCCGGTGTCTCTCCGTGCCTCCCTGTCTCCGTGGTTCAAAAAAATCAACCCACCTCGGTGTCTCTCTGTGCCTCCCTGTCTCCGTGGTTAAAAAATACTAAGCTGATTTAATCCTTAAGATCCAGCCTGATCTGTAGCTCATCAAAC
>JBBPYM010000038.1:0-6531 GCA_038199905.1 Chitinophagales bacterium
CACCAACTCCAACCAACGCCACGTCGATGGAATGCTCTGTAATCAAATCACCCAGGCGTTGGCACTCGGCTTCAGGATCCAGCTCACCGTCTATTAAATGTCCGGCCTTCAAAGGAGGCACTTTTGCCAAGAATCGTTCCTTTAAGTATTTTCTAAAGCTTGCTTTCGCAGTTTGAGGCAATCCAATATATTCATCAAGATGAAACATGACCACTTTGTTCCACTCAATATCCTCTGAGATCAGTTGTTTCAATGTTTCAAACTGGCTTGTACCAGTCGCCAGAATAACATTTGCCGACCCCTTTTCAATTATGGCTTTTCTAATCATTTCAGCAGCAGCCATTCCTGCTTTGATGCCTAACTGATGCTTATCTTTTAAAATCTTTATTTCCATCGGTTTTTTTTTAAGATGCTTGTGTTTATAGAGATGAGGACTTTATAATTCAAACATAAAGCTTAAAGCACATTGTTAGCCTGCTTTCTTGAGTATTTAAAAGCGAGCACGTTATCGGATCAATATGCATAAAGACTTGTGTTTGCTAATTACATAATTCTGCTGCGCTATGAAGAATTAAAATGCGTTGATAATTCGTTATAAAAAAATGAATAATCATTTTCGCGCAACCTGGCATGCAGCGTTAACCTATAAAGTTGCTGCTTTTCCGTTAGGAGCATTAACCTTTGTGTTTCCACCTTTAGCCAGGTCAATGTCCATGGTGGATTTGTTATTCTTCCAGTTACCCCTGGTAAAGTCGGGTACATCAACAGAGTTGGAACGATGTGCTACAGACCATTCGCTCAAGGGACCAACAACACTTAAAGCAGCAGCGTCATATACGGTCATGTCAAGGGGTAAGCCGTTGCGAAGGCAATCAATCAAACGCCAGTCCATAATGAGATCCATGCCCCCATGTCCCCCAATCTGCTTTGCCACGGCTCCTATTTTCTTAACGATCTCGGGGGTGTATTTTTCTTCCAGCGCTTTGTACTCCGCCTCGTCCAGCCAGCCCTCATGACTTGTAGAAAATCTTCCGGGCAAAGGATACTTTAAAGCCATACCTTTTGTACCACTAACGAGATGAATGCGGGAATATGGACGCGGAGAACTTGTATCATGCTGTATCATTATCGACCGCCCTTTGCTTGTACGGATGGTAGAAGTGTTCATATTACCCCGGTACGTTTTACTGGCATATTGGTTATAAAAAGGGTCTTTGGCAGCAAGCTCTTTTGCCTTGGGGCCCATGCTAAAATCATCTGATGACATCGACACCATGTAATCCATTTTATCGCCGGTATTGATGTTCATTATTTGCGCGATGGAACCAAACGCATGCGCGGGATAAAGGTTTCCCTTCCTTTGGTTTTCACCTAAACGCCAAAGATTTCCTACAAACACCTTTGATATCCTGTCGTGTATGTAAGCACCTTCTGTATGTATAATATCGCCAAAAAATTCATGCCTTGCCATGTTAAGCGTAAGCAGCTCAAAAGAGTCATAGCAACAATTTTCAAGCATCATACAATGCTTTTTTGTACGTTCCGAAGTGTCCACTAACTGCCAGCACTCCTCTACTGTTTTTGCCGCAGGAATTTCGGTAGCCACATGCTTGCCGTGTTCCATTGCATATACTGCAATCGGTGTATGGTATGCCCAGGGAGTTGCTGTATAAATTAGGTCAATATCATCACGCTCACACAGTTTTTTCCAGGCATCATCTTTCCCAAAGTAAAGGGCAGGGTTGTGCATCGATCCTTCAAGTCCTTTTTTTGCCAGGTTAGCCTGTGTCTCCTTGATATCGCAAATTGCTTTAATGTTCACGCCATCAATGTTTTTTATACGCTTTACAGCCGCCGAACCACGGTTTCCTACCCCGATGAAGCCAATACGCACGGTGTCAATTTTTGGTGCGGCATAGCCATGCATATTAGAAGCTCCGGCATTGAAAAGCTCAGAACTTTTGAATTTATCTGATGCCAGGTTAGTGACGGCTGAGGCTGAAGCGCTGGCTAAAATTCCAGCACCCGCAAGGCCTGATAGTTTCAAAAAATCTCTACGGTTATTGTTCATATGTCAAGTTTATCAGTTAGGTGTTTTTAAACAGATTAAAATAAGTTGCCAGGAACCCAAATTTATTGATAAGAGCACAGAGATACATTCATAAGTGAAATTATAATAGCGAGAACGGTGTCGAAAGCAGAAATGCTAATTCGTATTACCTACCACTTTTTTTCAGTGTGCTGCATGTTTATACGACGACCCGCGTTTGGTCTTAATTTTATGAAATAGGTCCAAAGCCTTTCAAAGTCCTTTTTAATTTTTTAGTTCTGATAAATATTATTCACCAGATAGATAGTTTGTCTGACTTTTAAAATAAGCCGTGACAGGCCCTTACTTATATCCGGGGTTTTGTACCAATTGGTCATTTTTTTCGATTTCTCTTTGAGGGATGGGGGCAAGATAATTTCTGTCAAAGAATGACCGGTCCTGGAACACCGCAACGGTATAAGTTTTCTTTCCGGTTGCATCCTTAGTAATATTCATCTTCTTAGCATCTTCATTGTCTGTAACGGGTGCAATCTTCCACCGACGAACATCAAACCAGCGATGTTCTTCAAAAACCAGTTCAATCCGCCGTTCGTTCTGAAGGCGCTCAAGCAAAGCATTTCCACTCTCGGTAACGGGAGGCATTGCCACACCTGGCCTGTTACGCACCAGGTTGATATACTTTCTTGCTTCAGTCTCATTACCAACCTGAAACATTGCTTCCGCGTAATTCAGCAATATTTCTCCATAGCGAAAAAAGATCCACGGGCTGTTTCCCTGGTTTGTTCCAGTGGGGTTAGTGATCGTTTCATCCATGAATTTCCTTTGGTAATAACCTGTTTGTGTAGCATTGTGTGGCGATAAAACGCCCTCATTAGAGTCCTGTCCTTTTGGAAGAAAGGTTTCTACTGGGCGACCTTTGAACGGTGCTCCATCATATAAAATGCTTGCATAAAAACGTGGATCAAGATTGTCGTAAGGTTTTTGAGGATCGAAGGCTGGATCATTTTTCTGAAGCTTGCCGTTTTTAGTTTCATAGTCTTCAACAAGATTGTGAAGCGGGTGCACCTGGCCAAACCCACCATATCCATTAGGGTACAAACCCAGCTCCACGTATGTTTCTCTATCAAGACTATTACTAAACGGCCGTGTCCAGATTATTTCAGAATTATACAGATTGGCCGCGAGGAATAGTGTTTTGTAATCACTAAACAATGAATAACTGTTTAAGTCTATAACAGCTTTTGCAGCGTCCGCGGCTTTCTGCCATTTAGCTTTATCATTTGATGTATTGTTTAAAGGACTGGCAGCATACAACAAAGCGCGGGATTTTAAAGCCAGGGCGGCACCTCTTGTAATTCTTCCCATGCTAGCAGCGGGATACGTTAGCGGCAACAACGCTGCTGCTTCATCCGTTTCCTTTAGAACAAATGCCATCACCTCATCGTAGGTACTTCTTGGCAAATTAAAATCATCACTTAACGAAAAAGGTTTGGTAATAAGCGGTACGCCACCAAAGAAACTTATTAATCTAAAATAGGAGAAAGCTCTTAACACCTTCATTTCACCCATCATCCTCTTCTTCATTGCTGTGTCAATTGGGGACGCTTCTATATTATCGAAGAAAACATTGGTTATGGAGATGGTGTTATAATGACCAGGAGCAGTAATAGTGCCAGCCGCGTTAACAATGCCCTGCCAAAAATCCAGAACGCCCAGCGTAGTGCTTGTTACATTACCTGCCGTGATCAGATCGTAGGTGGCATTCGACCTGCGATTACATTCGTCTGTCAGGCAGGACAAAATTCTACCGGTAATAAATTCATGACCTTGCGGAACTGACCTGTAAGCACTGCTTACATACGTCTCTATCAGGCCTGCATCGCTCCAGACATTAGATTCCTGGATCCTGTCCAGCGCCTCCCGGTTAAGAAAATCCTTTTTACAGGAGATTAATGCTAAAGCTGATAATAGAACTAACACTGTAAAAACAAATGGAGCTTTTGCTGTTGTATGAGCGGTTGAAAATGGTTTCATAAGCTTATGTTTAAAAAGAAAGATTTAAGCCGGCATTAAAAATTTTGTTTTGAGGGTAAAAGTCTCCATTCTCATTGTTGCCCTCCGGATCAAAGATTTTGAGTTTATCTATTGTTATCAGGTTGGATCCATTAAAGTACACCCTAAGACCAATAATTTTTAAACGTGAAAGAATTTCTTGAGGCAGGGAATAAGATAGCTCCACTGTTTTTAACCGTATATAACCTGCATCACGTAACCAGAAATCAGAACGCAGTCCGCTCACTTCTGTAACCAGGGATGGAATTCTGGGATATTTAGAATCCATGCTTCCGGCGGTATACCTGTTCAGCAGTAATTCTTCCAGGGAATTTCCATTTAACCCGGCACGGATAAATAAAAACTGATAGGCCTTGTTCTGGCCCTGAAAAAGAGTGAACAATGATAAATTTTTATAGCTTACCGACATATTTACACCGAACACTACCTGGGGTGTGTTAGTCTTGTCCAGTCTCACCATATCAAGACTTGTTATTACACCGTCTTTATTCACATCCTCGTATTGCAGGTCACCCACTTTTGTTCCCTGCACTTTTGGTGATTTATCTACTTCAGCCTGGGTTCTGAATATACCTAACGATCGGTATGCGTTCTCTGCTCCGATCACATGTCCGGCCTGCCGTTGCCAATCAGGCACATTAGATGGCTCGTCGATATCGATCACATTGCTCCGGTTATAAGCAATGTTTCCGCCAATTCGATAGGAGAAATTCCTGATCGATTTTCTGTGACTCAGTTCGAGCTCAATTCCTTTATTTTCAACGATACCTATATTTTCATTCGGCAGTCTGAGACCCGTAAACACAGGTACAGATGCATTTCTAGGGGTAAGTATGTTGGAACGTTTTGTCTTAAACACATCGAGTGTGAAACTCACTATGCCTTTCCATAATTCGCCGTCTAAACCCAGATTCGTGGTTTGAGCCACTTCCCAGGTAATTTCAGGGTTAGGCGTCACACCTCTTACTAAGCCAAGTTGAGGCGAGGGGGTTTGTCCAAAATTATAGCCGCTTGCAAAGCTATAGGCAGGTATGAACTGGAAGGCGGGAATTTGATCATTTCCAATCTTTCCCCATGAAGCTCTAAGTTTAAGATCGCTGACAAACGGCAGTGCTTTACCTACAAAATTTTCTTGTGAAATTCTCCATGCCGCTGATACGCCGGGGAAGAAGCCATAGCGATTACCCTCCGGAAAGTTGGATGACCCATCATAACGAAAGTTGAAATCAAATAAATACTTCTCTTTGAAACCATAGCTTAGCCGCCCAAAAATATTTCTCCTCGCATTTTCGGAGGCCGTGCCTGTAGCCTCCATGTCTTTCGCGTCTCCTGCAAACAATTGATCAACTAATGTAGAAATGTAATTTTTCCGGTAGCCGCTGTAGCTGCTATTTAAGATAATTGATTGCTCCCCTGCTATGAAAGCAGAAAAATTATGATCCTTTAATGTTTTTTCATACTTCACCCTAACATTCATCAACGATATGGAGGAGTTAGAGGTAGACTGCCTGAGATCAGGCTTCAATACGTTTCCGCCTGGTTTTGGGATATAAGTATCTGTTGCCTTATTATAATCATAAACAATCCATGGCTTATTAAATACCTTGCCCAATCCTATATTCATGTCATAAGCATAGAAACCGTCCACACTGAGCCCTTTTACCCATGGCAGGACGATATCTATACCCACTTTAGATTGAAAAAGATTATTTTTCGAACTGTTATAGCCGCCCGCAGCAGTAGGCATGATGGCCGGGTTATTTCCTCTTTCCAACCCCGATGAAGGCAATCCATTAGGATAGAAAACTGGCTGGTAAGGAAAATTAATTCGGGCAAACTGAAATGTTGTTCCCGTGCCAAACGCAGGATACAATGCATCTCTTTTTGCGCCTGTCAGGTCAAGGGAAACTTTGATATTTTTATTAACCTGTGCATCAACGTTAGAGCGAATTGAATACGTTTTATACTCCGTATTTCCATTCTTGAATATCCCGTTTTGGTCTGAGAAAGAACCTGAGACGGAATACTTTACATTGTCAGATCCGCCTCTTACTGAAAGGTTATGCTGACTTTGAGAACTATGAGGTTTTAAAACTTCTTTCAGCCAGTTGGTATTTGGATAATTTAAAGGGTCGCTGCCAGTTCTGAATTTTTCCAGTTCTTCTGCTGTATATCTTGCCTGTTGCCCCTGCGCTATTAATAGTTCATTTACAAACTCGCCATAAAGAGCCGAGCTAGCCATCTCTGGCAGCCTTGTCGGTTTTGTGATACCCTGGTTAAACGTATAGCTTAATGTAGGCTTACCTGTTTTCCCGCGTTTTGTAGTGATAAGAATTACTCCATTTGCAGCTTGTGCTCCGTAGATGGCGGCTGACGCATCTTTCAATATAGAAATTGATTCTATGTCA
>JBBPYM010000039.1:0-11976 GCA_038199905.1 Chitinophagales bacterium
ATATCACCAGCTTCAAAAACTTCCCCGGTTGTGCCGCCGGTTAAAAACAACTCGTTCATAGCCGGTCTTATCAGCTCAGTTTCAACGCGGTTAAAATCAAAATCAATGATCGACGTAGTGCCTGTTGTTTTATCTTTATTAGGCACCGACCTGTTACCAAACGGCCTGACGATAGAAACTGAGGTCATAATGTATTGATTGGCTTGTTAATAACAGTTAGGAACAAACGATGTTTAAATTGTGTTATATGATAACAACAAAGAAAGTGATATTAGACAAAGGAACCAAAATGTGCCATATCAACCTGTTTAGCAGCAACCTTGCCAACCTCACGTAACTTATCTATGTATTTTGCCGAGTCCATTTGCCTCACATGATCAGAGACGATATTTGTAATGAGGCTGATGGCCGTGCTCTATTAAAGTTTGTGGTGCAGTAGTTTTTTAACCACAGAGCAATACCAGAGAAGGAAGAAGAGTGGCACAGAGAGAATTTCCTCTGTGCCACTCTTCTTTCTTCTCCGGCTGTTCTCTGTGGTTATCCTTCCAACTAATCAACCCGAAATGAAAAATCCGCAAACTCCCCCTCCCGAAATGGCTGGTGCGTTACAACCAAACACGTCATTTCCAACCTCCTTATCAGTTGCTTAAGATCACTAATTATAGCACCTTTAAGATCATTGTCAAGCGCCGAGAAAGGTTCATCCATCAACAGTATGCGCGGTTTGGTAGAAACGCTGCGCAGGATCGCCAGTCGTTGTTGTTGTCCACCCGAAAGTTGCCGAGGTTTATGTCGTTTAAATTTTTCAAGCCGACCGATACGGAACAGCTCGTTAATATACTCCTCATCGACGCTGCCATAGCGGAGGTGTTCTTCAGCAGTCATGTTTGGGAACAGCGCGTAATCCTGGAAGACAAAACCGGTTTGTCTTTTTTGAGGCGATAAACAAATGTTTGCTTTGGTATCAAGCCAGGTTTCATTATCCACCCTGATATATCCTTCTTCAGGTAATAATAAACCTGCGAGAATTTTAAGTAAGGTTGTTTTTCCTGCACCGGAGTTGCCGAGGACTTGCGTAATGCCCCTGCTGGCAAAATTAGATTTTACATCAAGCAGGTCAAAGCCGTTATAGGTTTTTATCTTTTTCTTAATGGCTATCTCTATCATTCCAGCGGACTTTTCACGGAGTTCCTGTTAACAATAAACACGGTCAGCACTATAACAAAAGTAAGCGCAAATAAAATCAGTGAATAATTATTTGCGCTGGCATAATCCATCCTTTCAACGGAATCATAAATCGCAATTGAAGCAACTTTTGTTACGCCCGGTATGTTGCCGCCGATCATTAACACCACACCAAATTCTCCTAGTGTGTGCGCGAACGTTAGTACCGCCGCCGTGAGGATCGAAGATTTTATATTAGGAATAAGAATGTGTATTAAGGTCTGCTTTTTAGATTTCCCCATTGTATAGGAAGCTTCCGCCATCGAGTCCGGCAACTGAACTAAAGCAGATTTGATAGGATTGATCATAAACGGCAGGCTATAAATTACTGAAGCCATGATCAGTCCGCCAAAAGAAAACACCAGCTGAACATCCAGTGTTTCTTGCAGCCACCTGCCTAGCGCATTCTGCGGACTGAAAGTGATTAATAAGTAAAATCCTAAAACAGAAGGAGGCAACACGAGGGGCATCGTGATGATTGCCTCCAGGATAAGTTTTGGAATGGAGCTTTTACGCGACAGCCAGTAAGCCACTGGCAAACCGATCACCAGCAAGATAACCGTTGTTATCAGAGAAAGTCTCAAACTTAACCAGATCGGCTCCCAGTCCATGAATTAAATGTTGTTTTTTACAATGCATGCAAACAACAGCAGGCGGCTATAGTCTGAAAGTTCACTTGTATCCAAACTGCCTGAATACCTGCTTCGCTGCCGGCGACAAGATATAGTCATAAAATTTCATAGCACTGGTATAGTTGCCTTTTTTTGAATGGCTCAGCACGATCATTCCCTGCCGAATCTTGTTGTATACAGTCTCGTCAACTTTTGCCCATCTTAAATTCTTTTTGTCGGGATATTCGTGGATCAGTGCTTCGGTGGTAAATCCCAGCATTGCGGCACCAGTGGTGATATACGTATTTACCTGTGAAATGCTTTCGCCAAAAACCAGCCTGGCATTAATCTTATCCCACAATTTGTAATGACGCAAGGCTTCTTCTGCGGCTTTGCCATAAGGCGCCAGGGCGGGATTTGCAATGGCAATTTTTTTGGTGCCTGCCGCCGCCAATAACAACCGCCAGTTCCTGATATCAATATTTGTAGTGCTGCACACAATCAGGCTGCCGGATGCATATTCAGTCGCGGCAGTTACACCGAACCCTTCACTGGCAAGTTTGTCCGGGAAGTTCATATCCGCGGAAAAAAATATATCGTAGGGTGCGCCATTTTTAATCTGTGTACTGAGGTTTCCGGATGAGCCGATTATGGCCTCTGTTTCAATACCTGTTTTCTTTTTGAAATCTAACTGTATTGCTTTGATTACGAACTGCGCGTTTGCGGCAACGGCGAGACGAAGTGGCTGCGATTGAGCGAAACCTGCCGGCACTAAAACAACCATACAAACCAGGTAAATAATTCCTTTCATAGGAACCCTCATAATAAAGCTATTTAATTCTCGGCCCCCTTAACACCGGGGTTGAACCCTCACGACGCGATCACTCGTTATATCCTAGTGTATATAACGACAAATATATATGTTCTTCCAGATATGGGATCATAAGTTTAGTTTTGTGTTGCCAGCCAGTTTTCTTTCCTGCACGAACAAATATTGCTGGTCGGCCGTTACAAGTCTATAAACTGTGTAAAGATGAATGAATCACCCGATGCAAATGATACCAAGCCGGTCACAGTAGAGCAACAGATCAGGCGACGCACTTTCTTATCCTTTACGATATTTGCTGGGGTGAACCTGGCTGCTTTTGGCGCCTGGCGCTGGCTGCGTAAATCGCCGAAGGAAGAGGCGGGAATTACAGCACGCGCGCAGAAACCCCTAAGAAGAGCGCTTGATAAGATAGAGCTTGCCAACAGGAAACTCTTCGATACTAAAAACCTGGTAAAAACATATCCTAAATCACAAGCGGCGAAAATAGTCAGGAAGAACGGTTACATAGGCATAAAAACAAGCATAGACATGGCAGCATGGAACCTTAATGTTGTCAAAAGCTCCGGCCAGGTATTAAAGATTACCTTGGAGGAACTACGCGCGCTGCCCAAGACCGAACTCATTTTTGATTTTAAGTGCGTGGAAGGATGGGATCAGATACAACACTGGGCCGGCGTACGTTTCATCGATTTTGTAAATCATTTCAATCTCCGTGAAGAAGCAGCGATGCTATACGTGGGCATGGAAACGCCCGCCAAGGATTATTATATTGGATTGGACATTGAAAGTGCTATGCACCCGCAAACAATACTGGCGTATGAAATGAATGACAAACCACTCATCGACCCGCATGGCGCACCGTTGCGCCTGATCACACCGGTGAAGTACGGCATAAAAAACTTAAAACGTATCGGTACTATTTCTTTCAGCAACACGCGTCCACGCGATTACTGGGCAGAGCAGGGTTATGATTATTATTCAGGACTGTGATGTTCGCTTAAGCAATTTCACAACCAATAGCACCCCCGACTTCTACCAGCACAAAGACGTACGGATTAATGACGTTATGTGAAACGGGTCTGTTAATCGTATTGTGTTGTTGCTAAAAGTTTAACATTACAAAGGTTACCTTGCGCAGACTCGTGAAATCATTACATATTTACTAGCGACCAGCGAAGCGATAGATGATTTTTACCCTGGTTACGCGGAAACATTCACCAAAATAGGCAAGGAGCGTGGCTGGCCTCCGGTAACCCGCGCTCATTTTGATGCCCAGCGTGGTCCCCGTGGAGCACTGATAGTAGGTGGACCAGAAGAGGTGGCTGAAAAGATCCTTCGGCATAGCAACGCGTTGGGGGATTTCACGCATTACTTTCCAGATGGACAACGCCGCTCTCCTTCATGACAAACTCATGCAGGCAACTGAGCTTTTGGGCACAAAAGTAGCACCGTTAGTTCATGATCATACTTAATTGGTCTTCACTTCAGACTTTCTCTGCGGAACTCCATTCTTGTCTCTTCTTCCCTCCGTGGTAAAAATAAAATCTTTTTTGTAACACAGTATATAACAATGTAAATGCTCCGGATAAACTGTTCAGAGGGTTGAAGGAATAGCCGCGGAGAAGACAGGGAAAAATACCAACGTCTAAACCACCAATAATTAGTAAAGTTCTTCACGACTGCACCACAAAGCATCATAAACAATTTGAATGCTCCTGAACAACCTGCCGCTTATCCTGTTTTTCTCTGTATCGAATATTCCATTGATCCTTAAGGCTATGTTTCAGACAATAATCAGTATAATTGCGCTCAAAACCAGGATCCAGGAGAAGATCAAGCGACTGTGTTAACCAAAACGCTTATTTAAATAAACTATTATGAGAGAAATCGTGCTGTCAGGCCCGGAACGGCGATCCGCTATGCCAAAGAACATCCTGTCTTCGATGACAATTTTAGCTGTAGTATTAATGCTCTCTGCGGTGGGAGCAGTTGCCCGAAATATAGCATCTCCCATGGGCTTAATAAGAGGAAGAGTTACCGGCATCGATAAAAGCCCATTGCAAGGCGTATCTGTAATTGTCTACCGTACGAATATCGGTACCGTTACGGATGAAAAAGGTAATTACTCGCTGATGGTGCCTGAAAACGGCAACCTTCTTGTGTTTTCACTGGTAGGTTATACCACCATCCAGGAGCCGGTAAGGAACAGGACAGAGATAAATATTACCCTTCAAGCCGATATTAAAGCTTTGGAGTATGTAACCGTAACGGGTTATACCAATTATTCCAGAAGCCAGTCTGCCAGTGCTTCTACGGTAGTTACTTCCGACAAACTCGCCCAGGTGCCAATGACCATCGACCAGGTGCTTCAGGGGCGTGTGCCGGGTCTGACAATTTCCTCATCTTCGGGTCAGCCGGGGCAAAATGCTGGAAGGATAACGCTGCGTGGCGTTAACACCATTACAGGTAGCACAACCATCCTTTATGTATTAGATGGTATCCCCATTGAAAGCAACTACTTCCAGAATATTAATCCATCAGACATTGAAACCGTTACCGTCCTGAAAGACGCTTCCGCAACAGCTTTATATGGCTCAAGGGGTTCTAACGGCGTAATTGTTCTTACATCAAAAAAAGGCAAATCAGGACAGGTATCTTTCGACTACAAATCACAATACGGATTTTCTGAAATGTCGTCGCCCACATTTAAAATGATGAATGCGGCAGAACACTTAAAATTCGAAGAAGAAGTGGGTCTTGAAACCGGCGCGGCCAGTTCCGGCCCGGGTTGGACCTATTCCAAAAAGAACCCGGTCTACGCAACAAAAACTGCGGGTGAGCAACAACGTTATGATTCTATTTTAGATAGTCTTGCCAATAAAAATACTGACTGGCGGAAATTTTTCTTCCGCAAAGGTAAGTTTATGGAACAGCAGGTTAACGCAAGCGGTGGTACGGACAATGTACGTTTCTATAGTTCACTGAACTATTATAACCAGGATGGCATAGCTCTCCGCTCTGGTATGAAAAGAATGACCTTAAGAAACAACGTAGATTTTAATAGTAAAAAATTATCTGGAAATATCAACCTGACGCTTGGCTACTCAAGCTCAAGTTTTATTGAATCTGAAGGCGCCACCAGTGGCAATAATCCACTGTCGGCAGTGTTTTATGCCTTGCCATACGAGTATCCTTACTACCCGAATGATACGCTTGTTCATTCTGGTAACACGAGCCGCTTCCCGGTAATGGACCTTCGTGAAGGCAGTAATGCATTGGAGCGACTACTTAACACTACCAATAAGTCGAACCAGGTTAAAGGAATCCTGGGTGGCTCTCTCAATTATACAATCTTCGACGGACTGGTGGCTAAAACCCGTGCAGGTATCGATTTCAGGCAATCATCAGACGAAGCCTATATCAACCCGGATTCTTACGCTGGCTCCAGGGTCAGTAACGGAAGGAAGGGTAGCTTCTCAGAAAGCTCGAGGAGATATTTTTCTGTTATCACAACTTCGGGACTTACCTATAACAAAACCATTGCAGACCTTCATAACCTGGAGGTGTCAGCGCTGTTTGAGTACAATTTCAGACAAAATGCATCCTTTAACTATACTGGGTATGGCATCGAAGGCAGGCTGGGTGAAACACCTGCTGGCATATCACCCGGCTCGGCCACTGCATTCATTCCTGTGGTGGGCGGTGCCCGCGGACATAGCGCGCTTGCTTCTTATATCGGTATTGGCCGTTATACTTTTAACGATAAATATACCCTCAATGCAAGCTATCGATACGATGGATCATCAACAGTACCCGAAACAAACAGGTGGCACGGGTTTTACTCACTCGGCCTGAACTGGGAAGCTAAAAAGGAAAATTTTCTTAGTGACGTAGACATGATCTCAGGTCTTCGGATAAGAACGAGTTACGGCACCACGGCCAGTCCATTTTCCTCCGATTTCGGATACCCCGCGCTTTATGCCGCGACAAGTTATGGAGGTGTACCTGGTATTCGCCCTTCCACACCCGGCAACACGGACTATGATTGGGAATATACCAAAGAACTCAATGCTGGTTTTGATCTTTCCCTGCTGGCAAGCCGCCGCGTGCGGATAATATTCGATGTTTATAGTAAAAGGACCACTAACCTTTTCTTCAATCGGCCCTTATCCTATACCTCCGGATTTAGCTCATTATTGCTCAACGCCGGATCAGTGAGTAATAAGGGTATTGAACTTGACCTGCAGGTGGATGTCATTAAAACAAATGAAATCTTGTGGACAGTGGGTGGGAATTATTCTTATAACAAAAACAAAGTAGCTGACCTGGGAGAATCCGGTGAGTTCACAAAAGATTACACTGCAATTGTAAGAGAGGGCCTTCCACTCGGTTCTCACTTTGCGCCAAAATGGGCAGGTGTGGACCCCGCAACCGGTAATCCACAGTACTACACAAAAGATGGACAGATAACAACGACTTACAACGCGGCAACATTGAGTGTGGCGGAATTTGGCAGTTATATACCCGCAGTTTCCGGCGGCCTTAATACAGCGCTTTCCTGGAAAGGCTTAACGGTTACCGCTTTGTTCTCTTACATGGACCAGGTTTACAGGTATAATAACGAAGATTATTTTAATGAGAACCCAAGCTTCCGCACCAGCAATCAATCTACCCGCGTGTTATACGACCGTTGGAAAAAACCAGGTGATATCGCCATCCTGCCAAGGATCGGAGCGGCCAGAAACTATACATCGCGAGATATTTATGACGCATCATTTATACGTTTCAGGAACCTTAATTTCAATTATAACCTGCCTGCGGCTTTTGTTAGTAAAGTTAAGGGCGTTCGTGGAATCCATGTTTTTGTTCAGGGTGAAAATCTGAAAGTATGGACCAAGTGGAGAGGTTTTGATCCCGAAAATGGCAATGAATACGCCCGGTTCAGTTATCCAAGTCCCAGGACTTACACCGGTGGCATTAATGTTAACTTTTAATTTATTCGCATGACTAAAACATATTTGATTAATAGAACAGGCGTCGTTTTAATGGCACTCGCTTTGTTTAGTGTTTCCTGTAAACAGCAACTCGACCTTACACCCATAGATTCTATCGATGCTACGAAGGCCTTTAGGAACCTTTCAGACATTAACCTCGGACTCGTTGGCGCCTACGCGGTGCTGGGTACCGGCGATATTTCCAACACCACACTTGTTTCGGATGAAGCTATGCTGCCTTCGGAAAATGCAACCGGCGGCGGTGTGGCCACTCACCGGTGGCAGTATGATGGCAGTTCTCCCAGTGTCACTAACGCTTTTTCAGAAAATTATACTGCCATTGACCGCGTAAACAGGGTGTTGGCCGCGATAGACATGGTTCCGAGCTCCGCTGCTGAAGCCCTCATCAAAGAACGCTACAGGGGTGAACTGCTCGCTTTGCGCGCTTACGCCCATTTTGAACTGATCAGGAATTATGCCTCAAAGTACGAACAGGGCGCCATGGGAGTCGCCTATATGAAAGTATCAGAGATAACCAGCCCTTCCAGGTTGAGTTTCGAAGCAACAATTGCCGCCATCAAAGCAGACCTCGTTGCAGCGAAACCATTGATCCCGGCAAGTTTTACTGACAAGTCGAGGATTACCGCAATCGCCGTCCCTGCAATGCTGGCAAGGGTTGCATTGTATGAAAAAAATTGGGCTGAAGCGATTACGTATGCTACCGAAACCATCAGCCTGTTACCACTCGCTACCAAGGCACAGTTCCCCGATATCTGGAAAGATAAAAGCGAAGCCGAAGTGATCTGGAAATTAAGAAAAGCCAGCGCTGCTGATGGACTACTTGGTAATATTTATTTTAATACAAACAATACCGTTCTCTATGCACCGTCATTTAAACTGATGAATCTTTTCGATAAAACAAATGATGTTCGATTTGCCTCCTACATCAGGATCGACAATAACAGGGGGGTAGGCAAAACGCCAAACATTGTAAATAAATATGTAGGAGGAACAACGACCGTGAACCTCGCCGATGCCAAGCTGTACAGAACGGCTGAAATGTACCTCATCAGGGCAGAGGCATTTGCGGAAACCGCCAAAGTTACTGAAGCCGCTACCGACCTGAACTTCCTGCGTCTCGCCAGGATCACAGGTTACACCGCGCAGGCTTTTGCTACCAAGGCGCAACTTGTTGATGCCATCTATGAAGAACGTTTTAAAGAATTGGCATTTGAAGGTCACCGCTTTTTTGACCTGCGCAGGCGCAATGCAAACGTAGTAAGGGAACCGGCTGATGCCATCAATGCATTAGGCGCGGTACTTTTAACGCCTGCACAGGCGCAATATAGTTTTCCATTACCGAATGAAGAGCTGATGGCCAATAAAAATATGCTGCAGAATCCGTTATATTAATTATTGTAAAAGAGGGCCGCTGAACTTCTCCGCAGCATTATGCTTTCGTTCTTGCGGGTAAGCTTTGTACGCACAGGATAATAATAAAATCAACATATATGATCATACACTTTATAAAAATATTTCAACTAATTCCACTATTCTTTGGCCTTCAACTTGCTGCGCAAAAACAATTTGGTGATTATGTATTGGTGATCCATGGCGGCGCAGGAACTATTCTGAAGAAGAACATGACCCCTGAGAAAGAGAAAGCCTACACGGCCGCGCTTACACAGGCGCTGCAGGAAGGGTATGCAAGAATAAAAGCCGGCCAAAGCAGCCTCGACGCGGTGGAAACCGCCATCCATGTGCTGGAAGATAATCCTTTGTTCAACGCTGGTAAGGGCGCTGTGTTCACGCACGAAGGCCGCAATGAAATGGATGCGGCGATAATGAATGGTAAAAGTCTTGCTGCGGGTTCGGTTGCAGGCGTTACTACCATTCGCAATCCGATTAGCGCAGCCAGGGCGGTGATGGAGAAATCAGAACACGTGATGATGGCCGGCCCCGGCGCGGAAAAGTTCGCGACCGAAGCAGGTCTGGCAATTGTACCGCCCTCATACTTTTATACCGAAGAAAGATGGACAGGACTGCAGGACGCCATCCGCGAAGATTCCCTTAAAAGCAAACTCGACCATAGCTCAGCGCCTGTAAAACTTGGTGCCGTTAATCATGACTATAAATTTGGCACCGTTGGCGCAGTGGCGCTTGATAAACAGGGTAACCTTGCCGCCGGTACATCTACAGGTGGCATGACTAACAAAAAGTATGGCCGTATTGGCGATGCCCCGATCATTGGCGCTGGTACTTACGCAAATAACAATTCCGTGGCGGTTTCCTGTACCGGTTGGGGTGAGTTTTATATCCGCAATGTTGTGGCCTATGATCTTTTTGCGCTGATGAATTACAAAGGGCTTTCAGTTGACCAGGCTGGCAAAACCGTGATAAAAAAAGTGGGTGATATGGGCGGCGATGGCGGCTTGATAGCCCTTGACAAAAATGGCAACATGGCAATGCCATTCAATACAGACGGCATGTACCGGGGGGCCATAACAAAGGATGGCAAGATAGAGATCCATATCTACAAGAACTGATGATGCCACTGCGGACTTTGTTGGCTCTCCTTGTAGACTATTCTTAGCAACTCATCCAACTCCTGCCACCCAGGTTTTTAATCTTGCAGCACGCAAGTGAACGTTCAATTATCCGAAGTCGATAGAAGTCAGCGATAAAATAAGCGAGACAATCATCATCATTATAATAAACATAATATAGGCCAAACCAAAAACCTCTTATACTCCAAATAAATCATCCCAGGTTATATTAATGCTTATATTATTTATTTAAATTGTCAGCCGTAACATCATTACTTAGAAAACGAGTTGACTAAATGAAAAAAATACTGGCAGCACTTATCGCGCTATTTACGATTATTTCCTGTAAACAACCGTCGGGCACTACCTTTTCCGACCCGATAGAAATAAAGGAGGGGGGTACATATACCGGCAATTACAAAAGCGATGATCCTAATATCCCTGCTGTGACGGTTTCTACCTATGACCCTGTTGAAATAACAGGCTGTAACATCGTTAGTGCTGGAATCGGCATCAAAGCTTTCGGCGGCAGCAAGCTCAACATTCATCATAACACAATCACCGGTCAGGAGCCAGCTGGTAATCACCAGTGGGGGCGTGCGCTAGATAACTATCATCCCCAATCGCTGATTTTTGAGTACAATGATGTTATCCATACCGGCGGGATCATTATTGACCATTCAGATGAGAACACCCGGAGCGCTGTGATCCGGTTTAATAAATTTATAAATACAGACAAACGTAAGGCTGACAATTCTGAAGGCGACCATCGCGCAGCTATTCTGTTTAATACGGTATTGCCGATCACCGGCGAAATTGCCTGGAACTATTTTCACAATACGCTTGATTCAAGTTGGGTAGATGACAACATCAATTTCTCAAACTCCGGGGGCAAAAAAGATTCATCATTTCTTATCCATGATAATTTTATCTGGGGAGCTTATCCTTATCCGGCTAACGCTGACCATTACACGGGCTCTGGAATAACCATTGAGGGTGAGCCCGGACATAAAACCTTTGAAAACGTGTCTCAATACGTAAAAATTTACAACAACCAGGTTGTCTCTACTTGTAATGCCGGTATCAACATCAACCACGGACATGATATCGAGGCGCAGTCCAACACCATCATATCATCCGGGATGTATCCTAATGGGGTAAAGTCAGACAGGTTCTGGGGCGGCTGTGCTATCTGGGACAATTCAAAGTTAGGTCCTGAAGTGTTTAAGAACATCTCCATCAAAAATAATACGATCGGGTACGTGCGCCCCGGTGTTAATGTTCCCTTACCAAACCGCCAGGACTATGTGGTTGTAGCAGGCAGCCCTATTAATGTGCAGCCCGGTGATAACATCGCGATCCCCAATCCCATTACCTTACAAACCGAGCTCGACCAGGTGCCAATCTGGGAGAAAAAACTTGCAGATAATAAGATCAGCATTGGTAACACTAAGGCTAAAAATTAACACGGGCCTGTTATCGAACCAAAGAGTTTTTTAACCACAAGTGACACCAGGACGGCACTAAGGGCACCAGGAGAACGTGACAAGAATCGATTTGCCGCCATTCAAAAAAGTCTTCCCGTATATTATCCGCATGTCCTTGTGCCCCTTGTGCCTTCTTTGTGTGCTTCGTGGTTAAGAAAACTCGTCGTTTATCAGACTCCCACGGGATCAAACAGTTTTTTAACCACAAGGGACACTAAGACGGCACTAAGGACACCAGGAGAACGTGACAAGAAACGATTTACCTAAATTTAAAAAGGTCTTCCC
>JBBPYM010000040.1:0-3213 GCA_038199905.1 Chitinophagales bacterium
CAAAAATGTTATTTAGACATTGATGTAGGCGCCGCTGATTTTGTAACATAAATTAAAAAAAAATGTGTCCTAACGCCAGCCTTAAGAAGGAGGGGAACCAATTACAGTCACCCTTGAATAGGCCAGTGTTAGGATACCGTCCTGGATGTAGGATCTTGCATGGTTTTTAATTTGAGCAGTACAATCACACTAATGATCGACAAAGACAAAAACAACAGGTCAATAAAAAGAATGTCATAGGCGCGGCGGGTGTAAGTGTTCCAGAACCAGTTGTTGCGAACGATCCCGTCTAATAGTGGCAACAGCAAACATGTTACAGCAGACAGGATAGTACTTTGACGCATGGTCAGCGCAATGTCTTTTCTCGCTATAAAATAAATTCCCAGGACTAACCAGGAGTAAAAATACCAGTGATAGATATCTTCTTGACCGGGGCTCTTTAAAAATAGAAGTGCCATCATTGTAAAAGCCGTTACAGGCAGCAGCGGCATACAGGCGCCCAGGAAAATATTGGCGGTCCAGCAATTAAATACCCGTTTGTATTTGGGCACATTTGTTTTGTCTCGCGCCACGAGCCAGATCATAATACCAGAGATAATAACTATACATCCCATCACTCCCAGAACGAAGTATATCACCTTTAAAGGCCGACCACCGAAGTCGCCAAAATGAAGATGGTAAACCGTGGCCTTCACTTTATCGATATAACTGGAATGGACAGTCGGTGCCGCTTCGTACAGTATTTTCTCATCTCTGACACGATAAATGATCTTGCCGGAACCTGCAAAGCTCTTGTCTGCATGCGGTCTTAAGGTAACGATCACGTGCATGTTTTCATCACCGTAATTTCTCATTGAAATCATACCTATCTCATCTCCATCCCATTTCTTTTCAACTTTATCTACATATTCATTGAGGTTGAATGTTTTGTTAAGGGGCTTGTACGTGTATTCAAATTTTGAGGAATCCGAATACTCCATGGCGGTATACAGCTTTTCAGTGTCGCCTTTGTAAAGGAATTTTGCAAAGGGTATTGTCAGTACCGAGTTCGTGATCAACACGATTCCGGTTACTGCAAAAATAAACTGGAAGGGAAACTGTATCACACCGAGGGCAGTGTGCAGGTCGGTAAAAACGGTCTTCCATTTACTCCATGGTCGGAAGGTGAAAAAGTTTGATACGATCTTATCCCAGTGGAGCATGAGCCCGGTGATCAGGGCAAAAAGAGAAAGAAACGATACAAGACCTGCCAGCAGGTAACCGAATGGGGCACCCAAACGGATCGGGATAACATTTAGCTGCGCCAGGAAATGAAGGAGATACAGGAATTCTCCCATATCATAACCGGTGCGGTAATCAATTTCTTTCTTTTTTGCAAAATCATAACTAAAGGAAGCAGCATCCTGGTTACCTCTGCTCCTTAGGCCGCCCCGGCTAAGTTCAGGCATTTTCGCTTTGTCTTTTGGTTTGACCGTGGAGTCCTGCGATGCCGCCATGGTAATATATGAACCAATACCATTTCGCTGCATCGAAACATTAATGTCACGGCCTTTAAGGTAGTGGTGCACCGAGAGTGAATCAAGCACACCATTAAAATCTCTGCTGAGATCCTGTTGTGCTACGAAAGAACTATTTCTTTGCCAGGCGGCGATATCATCCTTGAAAAATGAAAATGATCCTGCAAAGAATATAACATATAATGACGCGCAGATAAACATGCCGCTGATTGTATGCGTATGAAAGAAAATATTGTATTTCCTGTTATCCATTTTTTAATTTAGCAGAGTAGGAAAGGGATTGAAAATAATAAGGTCAGTATCGCGTAGGCCGCCAACACCTTCCACACATTCTTTACAAGAAATGCCACAAGGAGAAGGATCGCCCACAGTATATATCCTGTAAAGAATGATGTGGCAATTACATTTTCTTGCGGAAATATTTTAGTTAGCATCAGGTGGAAACTGAACATGACGATGTATCCGCCAACGAAGCCGACAAGTATTTTTATTGATCTTAGCCAGGGCGATTTGGTGAGGTACTTTTTATTTGCAGGCATAGTGGTTAAATAACAATTTCAAGCGTAAGGAACAGGACATATAATACAACGACCGCTTTTTCACTGATCACCCGAAACGGACGCAGCAACACTACCAGTGATCCGGCGCACATTAAACCGACAATCGCGGCAGACAATCCGCTCATGATTCCTAGACGCACAATAAATATTATGGTAGCGAGAAGGATCAGTACGGCTCCAATGATGCGGCCAAGCCTTCTGTCGCGCAGGATGGTTTGCAGGTACGAGGGTTGAACAGTGCTGCCGGCCTTTTTGGAAGTCAGGTACCAAAGCTGGAAGCCCAGTAACAACAGCAAAAACAGGGTGGTGATCATGATGTGAGTTATATAAAACTATTGATTGGTTGATGTGCTATTTTTGTTCGTATTCGTTTGATAGGTATTGTCATGCATACTATTTTCCGATTACGGCGCGAAAATAGCTGAATCTGTTTTCGTGCGTTTACGAATACGGGAACTAGATTTACCAATAAGTAACTTTAGGAGCGAGAACATAACTATTGCTTGGAACTTAAAACCTTTGGGGGAGTAATTTAATAGGCATTTGTAGAGGCGAATGGGTGCTTGAGGTTGGGGACTCAGAGAAAATCTAACCGCAAAGAAACACAAAGAGGAAGCGCAAAGGAACACAAAGCATATAACTCCAGGTCATCATAAAGAAAGTAATAGATGTCATCAAGTTCTGCGGTCTTGCCCTGGTTGAAATAGCGCTTGCAATAATGGAAGTCCTTAATTTCAGACGAGTATTGTTCTACAAACCAGTGATTGGCTTTCCGACAGTTAATATTTACTTCGTGAACCAAATTACCCAAATTTAGCATAGCTTTTATAAACTACACAATTATTGTCTGTAAACTCCTGTAAAATCAACCATTTTTTGGTTGTATGAGAATTTTCGATTTATTTCGTAGTGTATAAACTATACAGTACATGGCTTTCATTAGAAGAATAAAAAAAGGTGATTCTATTTACCTCGCAAAAGTTGAATCGTATCGGCAAGATGTGAAAGTAAAACAGCGTGTATTAGAATATGTCGGGAAAGAGGAAAATGGTATCGCAGTTCAAAAAGTTGACATTAATAAAATTGACATAACAAATGTGCAGCATTATGCTGACGTTAGTGTTCTGCATCAACTA
>JBBPYM010000041.1:0-4850 GCA_038199905.1 Chitinophagales bacterium
TAATCCGTCAGTTTGAATTAATGGCGGAAGAAAAGTATAAAATGGAAGGAAAGATCCGGGGATTTTTCCACGCATACATCGGCCAGGAAGCAATTGCCGCCGGTTGTATGACTGCTACCCGCCCCGAAGATCCTTTTATTACTGGTTATCGCGATCATGGTCTTGCCGTTGCAAAAGGCGTTAGTGTGCAGGCATGTATGGCCGAGTTGTATGGTAAAGCCACGGGTTGTGCCAAAGGTAAAGGCGGAAGCATGCACTTTTTTGGTGTAGAGCAGCGTTTTTTTGGTGGTCACGGTATCGTAGGTGCCCAGATAGGCACAGGCGCCGGTCTTGCTTTTGCTGAACAATATAAAGGAACAGACAATGTTTGCCTTACCTTCTTCGGAGATGGCGCTGCCCGCCAGGGTATGTTGCACGAAGTTTTCAACATGGCGATGATCTGGAAACTACCAGTGATATTTATCTGCGAAAATAACAACTACGCAATGGGTACATCGGTTGAAAGGACTTCCAATGTAACCGATATTTATAAAATCGCCGATGCATATGAAATGCCGGGAGACTCTATTGACGGCATGATACCTGAAGCCGTTCACGAAGGCGTAAGCCGCGCTGTTAAAAGGGCACGCGAGGGCGGTGGTCCAACATTGATAGAAATCAAAACCTACCGTTACAAAGGACACTCCATCAGTGATCCCCAGAAATACCGGACTAAAGAAGAAGTGGAAGAATACAAACAAAGAGATCCGATTGAAATGGTTCTTAAAACAATCCTCGATAAACAATACGCTACCAAAGAAGAAATTGAAGGAATTAACCAAAGAGTGAGCGACCAGGTTACTGAATCTGTTAAGTTTGCTGAAGAGTCTCCATGGCCGAATGATGATGAGCTATTAAAAGACGTTTACGTCGATAAAGAGTTTCCATTTTACGTAGATTAAATCAATGTCTAACCTTAATTAACAAAGAAATTACTTCATTACAATGATTGAGAATAAACACACACATGATTCGGTTGACAATGATATGGTAGATAAAGTCAGCAACTTTTGGGCTGTGAACAGCAAGAAAGTGCTGATAGTACTTGGTGCGCTGGTTGTGGTTGTAGGAGGATTTATTGTATACCGCAGCATGGTATCTGAGCCGAACGAGGTAAAAGCTTCTGAAGCCATATTCCGCGCGCAGGATTATTTTGGACAAGACTCCATCCGCTTGGCTTTGAATGGTGACAATATAAACCCCGGCTTTTTGAAGATCATTGATAAGTACGGTGGAACCAAAGCCGCTAACCTGGCTCACTTTTATGCAGGAAGCTGTTATATAAAGTTGGGTGATTTTAACAAAGCTGTAAAGGAACTGAAAGATTTTTCAACCGATTCAAAACAGGTTGAAGCAAGAGCAATGTCACTGTTAGGGGATGCATACAGTGAGCTTGGCAAAAAAGAAGAAGCTGCAGCAGAATATAGCAAAGCTGGGAAATTGTTCGAAAAGGATGATTACAATTCACCTGAATACTTGTTCAAGGCGGGTTATTTATACGAAAGCCTGGGTAAAAATAAAGATGCCATTGAAATGTACAAGATCATCAAGGTGAAATATTCAAAAAGTGAAAGAGGTTTTGATATAGACAAATACCTTGCAAGGCTGGGCGTGATAGATTGATTGAGCAGTAAAAAATAAAGGTATGGCTGATATTAAGGACAGTAAATTGTTAGAAGTAACAACAGGCATTCTTTACAAGGATGCCTGTATTGTTATTGTGCGCACTGAATGGAACGCGGAAGTGATTGATAAACTCGAAGCAGGTTGCAAAAAGATCCTGCAGCAGCATAATATGCAGCGTATTACAGTTTTAACAGTGCCGGGTGCTTTTGAAATACCCTTTGCCGTCAAAAGTTATTGGGAAGTTTCCAAATACCTGGATCACCGACCTTCAGCATTCATCGCCCTTGGCTGCGTGTTGAGAGGAGACACGCCGCATTTTGATTATGTGTGTAAGGGCGTTACGGATGGCATTATGCAACTGAACCTTTCATTGCCCATACCATCAATTTTTGGAATATTAACGGTCGATAACCAGCAGCAGGCAGATGACAGGGTCGGTGGCAAACATGGACATAAAGGCGAAGAGGCCGCATTTACCGCAATTAAAATGATTGCCCTGCAGCAAACCTATAAATCAGTCGCACGGAAAACAGCAACCTGATTTTTTTCTATAACGGGAATATTTACCTGCGGGGTATCGCTGACTTTCATCTTATTTCCTTCCCACCCGTTTTGCCTTAAACTACCAGTAAATGAACGTACAAATTTTTGTGCCCTGTTTTGTGGACCAGCTTTTTCCTGCGACAGCTTTTAATATGGTTGAACTGCTCGAACGTGCGGGTTGTACTGTTCAATATAACAGTAACCAAACCTGCTGTGGTCAGCCTGCTTTTAATGCGGGTTTCCGTGACGAAGCTAAAGATGTGTGCAGCAAGTTTATCAGGGATTTTCAGGGCGCTGATTATATCGTCGCGCCCAGTGCATCCTGTGTTGGTTTTGTAAGGAACTACTACTCAAAAATTTTTGATAACTCGTCTTTGCACAATGAAGTAAAAGACCTGGGCACGCGGATCTTCGAGTTTTCCGAATTCATGGTAAATGTATTAAAGGTGGAAAACCTGGGAGCAACACTCAAGGGCAAAGCTACGTACCATGACTCGTGCGCGGGGCTTCGCGAATGTAAGATTAAACAAGAACCCCGCAGGCTATTGTCGCATGTTGACGGACTTGAGTTGGTGGAGATGAATGATGTGGAAACCTGCTGTGGTTTCGGTGGAACTTTTGCCGTTAAATTCGAACCGATTTCAATAGCGATGGCTGATCAGAAAGTGCAGCATGCATTGGCGACGGGTGCTGAGTATATTATATCTACCGATCTTTCCTGCCTCATGCACCTCGAAGGGTATATAAAGTACAAGGGATTGAACTTGAAAACCATGCATATTGCGGATGTGCTGGCGAGTAGATAGCTATCAGCTATCAGCTATCAACCGGGGGTATAATTCCATTAACTTATAGGCTACCCTAACCTATAAGGTTTGCAGACGAAGGGATTTTACTAAGTAATCAACCTTATAGGTTTACAACAGCGTGCCTGTTAATATAAGCCAATCTAAGCCTATTCAAAGCTTCTCAGCATCCCCACCACTTGCCCGGGAACTTACACGCTCATCGTTCTTTACCTCAAAGCCTGTTATAATACTTCTGAAACTGTTCCAACCTGCACGCAGTACCTGCAAAATATGAATGATAAAAAATAAACAATAACCGATTGTAAGTACAAAATGTATAATCCTTGCAGATTTATATCCACCTAATAAACTGCAGAGCCAGTTGAACTGAACAGGTTTATAAATGGCCATTCCGGACAAAATGGATCCAATACCCATGATGATAATCGTGGTATAAGCAATCTTTTGTGCACCGTTATATTTGATTTGTGGAGGTACAGTCTTTCTTATTCCCAGGTCGTGAAGGGTAACCAACCATGCTTCTTTGAACGAATGCCTGTCTGGCAACAGGTGTCGCCATTCACCTGAAACAATGGTAAACAAAACATACAAAAAACCATTCAGGAAAAACAGCCACATAAAAACAAAATGATAGGCCATGCCTTCCGCAAGCCGGAAAGGAACATCCAGCGCCTTATAAAACGAGGTTGGAAAAAATTTGAGAAGGGTAGTAGAGCCAAAGCCAATGCGATACACACCATTTGCCCAGTAAATAAGTAAGCCGCTCCAGATCATGATTGTGAGCAGGGGAAAATTTATCCAGTGAAACCAACGTATGGAAAGTGGATGCTTGTTTATTATTTTTTTCATATCGGTATGCTCACCTCTTTGGAATGGAAAGTTACGTCAATGACAGGAAGAAAGGTAAGCACAGGTTGGAATGATTGCAAAATCAACATAAAAAAGGCCAGCCATGGAAATGGCCCGCCTGATTTAAAAATCCCACTATACACCAAACTTTTAATAAGCTTTTGCTAAAACAACATTGTCCACAACATCCAACATCAATACATACGACGCATAGTTAAACCTGGATTGAGAAAAGCAAAGAAACTTGCGTTGGACGTTAAATAATAAGGCGGGTAAAACTTTTTTTGTGCGAACTTTAAACCCAATCTATTTCAATAATTATGGCATACTGGCTGGTAAAATCTGAACCCTCTTCTTACAGTTGGGAACAGCTAAACAAAGACAAAAAGACTTCCTGGGAAGGTGTCCGTAATTATGCTGCCAGGAACAATCTGAAAGCAATGAAGAAAGGAGACGAGGTGCTATATTATCACAGTAACGAGGGAGTTGAAATTGTTGGTATTGCCAAAATTGCTAAAGAGTTTTACCAGGATCCTACTACCGAGGACACAAACTGGGTAGTTGTGGACCTGAAGCCGGTGCGAAAATTAAAGAAACCTGTGCCACTGACTTTGATCAAAACCGATAAAAGGCTCGCGGAAATGGCTTTGGTGCGACTTGCGAGGTTATCTGTTCAGCCAGTTACTGCCGAAGAGTGGAAGATTGTGATGGAACTGGCGGGTGAAAAGTAACAATGTTGCCGCTGGCGCCTCGTACTATTAAACATATATCGGTTTCAATTTCACCGGTGATTCTATTCGCAAGCACATGATAATTCAATCAATCGTTACAGGACTTAAACTTCAGTATGGATCTGTTGTTAAGTTTTAACTGCAATCTTTTCTTATGAAAAAAAAACTGGTAGTGCTCACTGGAGCAGGCATCAGCGCGGAAAGCGGCTTGAAAACCTTTCGTGACACCGATGGATTGTGGGAAGGACATGAA
>JBBPYM010000042.1:0-22057 GCA_038199905.1 Chitinophagales bacterium
ATACGAAGAACTTTTTCCGCTAATCAAAAGCATTTCATACCCGGGAAACAAAACCCGACACCTCATTGGTATGGCTAAAATGGTAATGGAAAAGTTCAATGGCTTCATTCCCATGACCCAGGATGAACTAATGGAACTCCCCGGTGTAGGTAGAAAAACGGCCAATGTAATCACATCTGTTGTTGACAACCAGCCCAACATGGCGGTGGATACACATGTTTTTAGAGTTTCTGCAAGAATCGGTTTAACAGTACGAGCCAAAACCCCTCTCGCTGCGGAAATGCAGCTTCTCAGGTTCATACCTACTGAACTTGTTCATATCATGCACCACTGGCTGATTCTGCACGGTCGTTATATTTGTGTCGCCAGGAACCCCAAATGCGCGGAATGCGGCTTGAAGCCAGTCTGCAAATATTACCAGGGTAGTTTAAAACATTACAAAGGTGTAACACCTGTCATTTCTCAGCTATCATAACGGCATTGAAGATGGGTGAAAGCATCACTAAAACAGGGCGTTTACACGCTCGATAAAATTGATGACGATTGTACCTTAACAAACTAGTTAAGATACCATGCAACAATTAATACGCTCCCTGACATTGCTTTTACTTAATTTTTTAAGCTATGAAGCAGCATTCTGCCAGTATTACTTTTATAATGAAGATTATTATGACGCAGAGGTAACCTGGCAACTGGGGCTTTCCGCAGGAGGCATGAATTGCCTGACTGACCTTGGCGGGAAAAATGGCTATAACAGGAAATTTATTAAAGACGTCAACTGGAGCGCCACCAGGCCATCCGGAGGTTTTTACGCAGGAGCTAACTATCATAACATCCTCGGCGCAAAACTTGAACTTGCAATCGGTCAAATTACGGCAACAGATGATATCCTGATAAACGAAGGCAATACCGCGGCAGGTCGGTATCAACGCAACCTCAACTTTCGCTCTGACATAAAAGAGCTTTCATTTAACCTTGAATTTTACCCGCTTTCGGTATTATTAAAAGGCGGAGAGGGGGATGCAATTATCAACCCATATATTCTTGTCGGCATAGGATATTTCAGTTTTAACCCTGAGACCCTTTATAAGAATAGCTGGCTCAAACTTGCGGAATTTCATACCGAAGGGCAGGGTTTTGCCGAATTCCCCGGCAGGAAAAAGTATAATTTAAAACAGTACAATATGCCGCTCGGCATTGGATTGAAGCATCATGCATCTCCGGTTGTTGATTGTTGCTTTGAAATTTGTTACCGTAAATTATGGACAGATTACCTGGATGACGTAAGCAGTTCCTATATCGATCCTGTTTTGTTCGCCAAATATTTTGCAGGCCCGAAATCAAACCTCGCAGCCCAATTGGCAGATCGCCGTTTGTCTACAGGTTCCTTGAACGCAAGACAGGCCGGTGAAATAAGAGGTAATGATAAGAATAACGATACATATTTTTCTTTTCACTTGAAAATCGGTCTGGTACTGGGAAGGCAAAAGATTAAATAAATCTTAGTTTATGGACAACTGCTATTATCCGGGCAATTCAAGTATAAGCATTAACTCTTAATGTTAATATATTTTGAGCCCGGCAAACTGTTTGCTAAAATCTTAGCACATAATTCCCGTTGTATAGAACAGAAATCCTATCCTGTCTATAAACCTATGTTATGAAGAAAACCATTTTGGTCCCGGAAGGGGCGTTTTATAATATACCCTCCCGTTTTTCATTCAGCCTTCTTATTACATATTTAAAAGAAAAACAAAGACTGCAAAATGGTAGTATAAACAAGGATCTGCAAGATGTGCTGGAAATTATTCTGCAAATTCCGGAACTGAACGCACCAATAAATGATCCTTCTATTATCGTCCAGCATGAATCATTGATCCGACGCTTAATGCACTTGATGCTTCCGCTGTATGAGATCAACGGGAATTATTATGAAATGTTGACCTTTTTCCCGACTGTATCACTACCTGAAAATCCGAAATCAAACAATTTTTCACTGACTACATTTGGAGAGGACTTTATCATTGAAGAGGAACATGAAACAATTTTGTTGCAGGCAAGGTTAAAAAAAATGTACCAGTTAATAATTCAAAATTATTATGGGGTATCGTTTCCAGAGGCTGATACCTGCACGTTACCTGTTTTAACAAAGGTTTCAGGCCGCCAGAAGACCATGGAACTTGAACTCGGTGCAGAATTTATGGAGTTAAAACTTCTTGGCAACCTGCCTTTAATAGGCCAGTCCGATCTTATACAAATAGGCAAGGCGCTAACAAACAACATCTTTCCCTTTAAACAGATACCAGTTCAACTTTTTGAACTTGAAGGACTATTTACAATAAAAATGAGAGATGTGACTGCCCGGGAATCTGTGAAGCATTTAAAGAACATACTGATTGATATCCCTTACTTCAATGAACCAAAATCTTTTAAGGCGTTACAACTCCATGTGCAAAAAATTTTGAATCTGCCGGAAGCAAGGCTTAGTCTAACTTCTCTAAAGAACGATGCAAGGCAGGAAGATGCATGCATCTCTCCTGGATTGCAAACTGTTTTACTGAAACCTGTTAATTTTCTGGGGAGTAATGATCCGCTGCTTTTGCAAATCACGGACGTGTTTAGGGAGCGGTCGTTCCTGTTACTTTCTTCCTTTGAACCTTGTTCGTTAAAACAATATCCATTCTTACAATCATGTGCTGACAGGGGAATCAAAAGCCTCCTGGTAATCCCATTAAGAAACGGGAAGGACCTAATGGGCATTCTATTTATCGTTTCCAGGAAAACAGGCAGCATTACATCACAACATGTATTAAAAATGGAGCCGGTGATTCCGTTATTTGAAATTGCGCTGGGTAAACAATCCGAAAAAATGGATGACGAAGTTGATCGCGTAATAAAGGAACAATTTACGGCGGTGCAGTCTTCCGTTAACTGGAAATTTAACGCTGCCGCCCGAAACTTTATTACTCAAAAAAACAATAGCCAGGAAAGTAAAATTGAAAGTATTGTCTTTGAAAATGTCTTTCCTTTATATGGATCAATAGATGTTCGAAATTCATCCATTGAACGAAGTACCGCCATGCAAAAAGACCTGCTTGAACAATTATACCTGGCAGAAGCTATCATTAGAAAATCTAAATCGGAAATTTACCTGTATTCTTTACAGGAACTAAGCTACCAGATTGACAAGTATATTAATATAGCATCAGTTCTATTATTTCCAGGGGATGAGCTTGCCATACAGAACTTCCTTGATGATGAGGTCAACGAATTGTTCAACCACCTTAAAACATCAGTGCCTTCCATCCGGCCAGATATTGATAATTATTTTTCACAGCTCACTGCCAATACCAGGAAGATATCCAGGCAATGTAGTGCATTTGAGCAAAGTATCGGAATGATAAATAACGAACTGGTGCGATTTATAAACCAGGAACAAATAAAGGTGCAGGAAATTTATGCTCATTACTTTGAATATTTTGTCACAGACGGTGTTGATTTTAATATATACATTGGTCAGTCGATAACGCCGGAAAAACCGTTCGACCATTTTTACTTGAAGAACCTGAAATTATGGCAACTCGCTACGCTGGTGAAAGCAGCGCAAAAAGTTCGAAGATTACAGGATTCCATGCCCGTTTCGCTGGATACTACCCAGCTAATCCTGGCACATAGCAAACCCTTATCAATCAGCTTCAGGCCTGCTGAAAGAAAATTTGATGTAGACGGTGCTTACAATATTAATTATGAGATCATCAAAAAGAGAATCGATAAGATCAAGATCCATGGCACTTGTGAAAGACTAACCCAGCCAGGTAAAATTGCCATTGTATTTGCTCATCATAAGGAAGCCCTGGAATACACGGCTTATATTGAATTTCTGCAAAAAGAAGGACTGCTTGAAACTCCTATTGAGCATTTCGAACTGGAAGAGTTACCCGGAGTGCGGGGTTTAAAAGCACTAAGGGTTGCTATAAATATGAATATCAAAGAAGAAGAGATTTGTCCTTTATTGATAAATGACTACCAGTTACTGATTGCTGGTTAATGCATTGCTTTTCTGTTGCAGGTCCACGCTGATGAAATCTTGAACGATTGTTACGGCATAACTCATTGGCGGTATTCGCAATCGTTAGCTAATAATTACTCATACTTTACCTGCAGAATATTTCCCTGGTCGTTATCACCGGCCTCATTGGAAATGTACATGTCACCGTTAGGGCTGAATGTTATTCCCTCGGGTTGGTTATAGATTTCTGGATTGAGTGCCAGCGCCTGTTCAATTTTGCCGTTTAGATCACAAATCAAAAGCACCTTCCCGACCGAGCAAAGCAGGTACAGTTTGTTTTCAAGCGGATGGATTGCCGAAGCAGACGGTTTTATGTCAGTACCTTCAAAATTTACGGATGCTGGCAGCACGCTAACATCAACACTAAAAACAGGGTCGTCAGCAAACGTTGCTTCTTTAATATCGAAAGCATACGCATACTTCAGCGCATTGTTCTTTTTGCCCGGACAATTCTTGCAAATCATTAACAATTTGTTTGCCACCCGGTCAAGAAATATTGACTCGAATTCCATCTTCTTTTGAAATGGTATTTCATATGTCCTGGTATTGGAAATATCACCGCTCCTTGGTACTTTATAGATCTTGCCAGAGCTTTCTAGTACATAATAAAACTCATCATCTAATGTAAGATCTTCATAATCACCTTTCCCTCCGAATTCCAGTTCTTTAATAATCTCTCCGTTAGTAAAATTTACAGTAAATATTTTTCCAGACTCGTCCTGGATGGCGGCAAGCAGATCATCTTTGAGATAATGAATACCAGAGATTTCTTTTAATTTCTTCTTCATCTCTATTTTAACCACCTTCCCGAGGTTGTAGCCCAGCCTTACGGGGGTTGCCTTATCAGTCGCGTGCGTTTCAACCTTGGCATCTGCCTGGTCACTACCACAAGAACTTATAATTGAAAATGATGTTAGAAACAAAAGAAGGTCTCTCATAGTTTGTAAAATTAACTAAGAAAAATTAGACACCGGCTATCATGCTTGCTTTTAAACGTCACACCTATTTTAATGAAACCAATAATTACACAGCCGATGACTTTTTATCAAAGATTGACGGTTGATAGCTGATCGCTGATAGCCGACAGCTCTATGAAAACCGTATCTTTAAGTTCCTGCATGGATTATTTAAACTCCTATAAAAGTTTTGTCAACAGCCATTACCTGAGTGAGGGTATCCGTATGACTGCTGGAATATTATTTCCAGCTTTGATCCTGAGCCAGTTTGATTTACTTCAGGTAGGACTGGCATTATCAGTAGGTGCGATGTGTGTAAGCGCAACAGATAACGCAGGCCCGATCCATCATCGCCGTACCGGCATGCTGGTTTGCTTAGCATCTATTTTCATAGTGGCGCTTGCTGTTGGTTTTACTACTCATTCCCCTCTCTTGTTAGGTATTTTATTATTAGTGTTCTGCTTCTTCTTTTCCATGCTGGGAGTTTATGGAACGCGCGCCAGTTCTGTAGGGCTCGCTTCTTTGCTCGTGATGATCCTGAACATTGATCACACTAGGGAAGGTTGGGAGATTTTATGGAATGCATTTTACCTGGTTGCAGGGGGTACCTGGTACATGTTATTCAGCCTTGTTTTATACGGCGTACGGCCTTACAAGCTCGCGCAGCAGGCGCTTGGCGATTTTATCCAGAGCATAGCAGATTATTTCCGGACAAGGGCGTCATTTTACGAAAAAAAGCAAGACTTCACAACTATTTACCGCAATCTTCTTCAGCAACAAATAACTGTGCAGGAAAAACAAAACCTTATAAGCGAGTTGCTTTTTAAAACCCGAAACATCGTAAAAGAGTCTACACCTACCAGTCGGATACTGATAATGATCTACCTTGATGCAGCCGATCTTTTCGAACGTATTATGACATCTTACCAGGACTATAACACCCTGCATGAGTTTTTTGATGAAACCAGTATACTTGATAGTTTCAGAGCCCTGGTAATAGAACTGGCGAAGGAGCTGGATGAAATAGGAATAGCAGTGAAAAGCGGCAAGGCGTCGGAAGGAAACCAGCAACTATGGCATCAAATACAGGAATTATCCCAAAAGTACGATCAATTAAGAAAAACGTTTCTTAAACCAGGTAACGTGGTGGGCTTTATCGCTCTCCGCGGCATACTGGAGAACGTACAGGACATCGCAGACCGCCTGCAAACGCTGCACCACTATTCGACCTATGATCGAAAACTAGCCAAAATGCCCTCTCACAAGTTGGATTACAAAAAATTTATCTCCCACCAGGATATTACTCCACAAATATTCATTGACAATATCAGTTTCAAATCTAACATATTCAGGCATTCACTACGGGTAAGCATCGCTGTTGCAGCCGGCTACCTGATCTCATTGTTTTTTAAAATCGGCCACAGTTACTGGATACTGCTTACTATCATAGTAATACTTAAACCAGCGTACAGTCTTACTAAAAAAAGAAATGCAGACAGGCTGATCGGTACAATAAGCGGAGTGCTGTTAGGGGTCCTAATATTATTCTTCATAAAAAACAGCACGGCACTTTTAGTAATCATGATCCTGCTGATGGCTACCTGCTATACGTTCATACGAAAACATTACCTGGTTGCAGTTATTTTTATGACCCCATACATCATCCTCTTTTTTCACCTCTTGTATCCTGATAATTTTAAAAGCGTTCTTACAGACAGGATAATCGATACCGGCATTGGGTCATTGATTGCATTTACTGCCAGCATATTACTGGTACCCGCGTGGGAGCATACCACTATTACTACTGAAATGACGAAGATCCTTGGAGACAACAGCAATTACTTTAGCATTACAGCTAAAGCTTTTGGAAACTCGCAGCCCATCATTAAAAACCAGCACCAACTGGCAAGAAAAGACGCTTTGGTATCACTCGCCAATTTGTCCGACTCTTTTAACCGGATGTTATCAGAGCCTAAACGAAAGCAGATAGGTATAGAAAAAATCCACCAGTTTGTTGTGCTGAATCATATGCTTACTTCGCATATAGCCACTCTATCTTTTTACATTCAATCCAATACGCTATTATATCGTTCTGAAAAGTTTATTGAGGTAAGCCGGGATATCAATAATTATTTTATTAATGCCATTGCGCTGCTGCAACATCATCCCAATGCGATGCCGGAAGTTACACATAAGGACTCCCTACGATTGTTAAACGAACAGGCTAACATACTGCTCGAGGCGCGAAAAAAGGAGTTGGAACTGGGGCAAATGGAAACACCCACCAAAAAATCCCTGCGTGATCTTAAATCCGTTGTCGACCAGTTTAATTTTATTTACAAAATTGTGGAGGACATTAATAAGGTCTGCAATAGCATCACCTAAAAGCTGAGGAATTTTAATTTTCGTTTCAGCGGAACCGAAAGTGGTTGGCATCTTAATTTTCGTTCCAGCGGAACGTAAGGTGGGTAGCCTGTCTGCATAGATAGGCTCTGTTCCAGCGGAACGGCCGAATGACGAATAGGCGCCGAGGCACGGTTGTGATGATTGACCTCTACTACGTTCAGCCGTTCCGCTGGAACGGATTGAATTTTGTCGTTTTTTCTACCCACCTGTCGTTCCCCTGGAACGAAGAATTCAAATTGTTTGATGTTTTAACTTTTGTTCCAGCGGAACCGAAGGTGGTTAGCATCTTAATTTTCGTTCCAGCGGAACGTAGGGTGGGTAGCCTGTCTGCATAGATAGGCTCTGTTCCAGCGGAACGGCTGAATGACGAACAGGCGCCGAAGCACGGTTGTGAAGATTGACCTATTCTAAGATGGGCCGTTCCGCTGGAACAGCTTGAATTTTAAATGTAAGTTGGATAGCCTCTCTGCACACCTTACCAGCACCGAAGGTGCCTCAAGACGGCTGATAGCTGATAGCTGATAGCTGATAGCTTCCTCCTACGCCATCATTTCTTTCAACTTCGTAATTAGCTCACCCTTTGTAATAGGAATGCCCATTATTTTGTTATAGCCCTTTGCATCTACAAGATACTGGTCACGGATAATCTTGATGAGCTGCCCGTTATTGATCTCGGGAATCAGCACCTGTTTGAAGTTCCTGATAATGTCTCCAAGGTTCCGTGGGAAAGGGCGTAAGTAACGTATATGCGCATGCGAAACAGAATGTCCCTCGGCCTGTAATTGTAATACCGCGCTTTTGATGGCGCCATAGGTGCTTCCCCAGCCAATTACAAGAATATCACCGGTATTCGCACCGCTGTCCAGTTTTTGTTCAGGCACATATTCCGCGATCTTATCCACCTTTTCCTGGCGTATTTTGACCATCAGCTGGTGATTCTCCGGGTCGTAACTCACATTGCCTGTAATGTTTTGTTTTTCAATGCCACCAATGCGGTGTTCCAGTCCGGCCGTACCGGGAATGGCCCATGGCCTCACCAGTTTTTCATCTCTCAAATAAGGTTGAAAATTTTCTTCATTATGCCCCAGCTCGGTTTTAAACTTTACTTCAATTGGTGGAAGGTCTTCTGATTTGGGAAACTTCCATGGCTCCGCGCCGTTTGCAATATAACCATCACTCAGGAAAATAACCGGCGTCATGTGCTGCACTGCGATCCGGAAAGCTTCGTATACTGCGCTGAAACAGTCACTGGGAGTAGATGCTGATACGATTGGCATCGGGCATTCACCGTTCCTACCGTAATAAGCCTGTAACAAATCGCTCTGTTCAGTTTTCGTAGGCAACCCGGTAGAAGGACCGCCACGTTGAATATTACAGATCACCAATGGAATTTCCAGCATTACTGCAAGACCCATCGCTTCACCTTTAAGGGCCATCCCCGGACCTGATGTTGTGGTAACACCCACCGATCCGCCATAACTGGCACCTATAGCCGAAGTAATGGCCGCAATCTCATCTTCTGCCTGGAAAACCTTTACGCCAAAACCTTTATGCCTGCTCAGTTCATGCAAAATATCGGATGCCGGCGTGATGGGATAAGAGCCAAGGAATAATTGCAACCCGCTCTTCTGCGAGGCGGCAACAAGCCCGTATGAAACCGCCTGGTTACCCATGATGGAGCGGTAAATCCCTGGTTCCATCCTGGCTTTTTCGACCTTGTAGGTGGTGGTAAAAGTTTCGGTGGTATCGCCATAATTATACCCCGCCTGCAGTGCCCTCAGATTACTTTGCAGGATAACGTCTTTCTTGCCGAATTTGTCTTTTAAGAACTGGCTGGTATTTTCAATGCTGCGGCCAAACATAAAATAAAGAAAACCCAGCACAAACATATTCTTGGCCCTGTCTTTCTCCTTTATTCCCATTTCAAATTCCTTCAAAGCCTCCCTGGTCATTTTAGTTACATCCATTTTTATGACGTCGTAACTGTGCAGGCTCTCATCTTCGAGTGGATTTGTGCCATCCGGGTAATTTGCGAGCCTTAGGTTTTTAGAATCAAAACCGTCCGTATTAACAATCATCTTTCCGCCCTTTTTTAAACTCTTCAAATTGGTTTTAAGCGCAGCCGCATTCATGGCAACCAGCACATCACAATCATCACCTGGTGTTAAAACCTTTTCACTCGAGAAGCGAAGCTGGTAGCCGCTGACGCCCGGTAGTGTTCCCTGCGGTGCCCGTATTTCTGCCGGAAAATCCGGGAAAGTTGCCAGGTCAATGCCAAGTAATGCTGTGCTGTTTGTGAACTGGCTTCCGGTTAGCTGCATCCCATCCCCGCTATCGCCGGCAAATTTTATTACCACATCCTGTAGAACTTCTATTGTACGCGTCATTATTGAAAATATTTATATGCTAATTTAGTGAAGGCAGTACTAGTAATGAAATTGGATTTACTTTGTGTTTTGTTTCAATGGAAAATCTTTGCAATGTTGCTTAGTCACAACCTCATTTTATCGATTCCAAATCACTTTCATTATTTTCCCTGCTGACTACAGATACCGAACACCCGTTCTTACACAAATCCGGGTGATCATTTTTAACAAAAGTAACTACATTATTTACCGGGAATAATAATTCAAAAGCCGGGTACTCCGCCAAAGCTGTAGCTCCACCAGGTTCGCCATACAAAACAAAATACTTTAACCGTTTCTCAAGCGGCGCAGAAATTTTCCAGCTATTGGCGGTCGTTTTTTTTACTACTGGCTTTGCGGGTTTTGTACTGTCTATCCATTTCATCGGCGCTACCAGCGCAGGCTGCCGGTAATAATTATTTCTTAAACTGTCGCTCCACCCATTTGGATTTCTGAGAAACGATTTACTGCTGAAATAAATGCTTCCCTGCACCGATGGATATTCTCTCAGCTTTTTAATTTGGTTAGGCAGTTCATTCCTGTTCTTGTATGCCGGAACTCTTTCAAAAGCTTTGTAGATGCCATGGCCGATATAAAGATGTTTCCCGTAAGCATGTTTGCTCCACCAATCGATGAGGATCTCATAGCCTACCAGCCTGTGGCCGAACTCCCAATAAAGTTGAGGGGTAACATAATCTATCCAACCTTCCCTTAACCATAAGAGGATGTCTGCATACAGGTCATCATAATTTGTCTGGCCGGCTCTCGTTAAACTTCCTTCCGGGTCCTTTTCAATGTTGCGCCATACTCCAAAAGGACTGATCCCGAATTTACAATACCTGTTTTCTTCTTTTATGGCTTTGCTGAGGAAAAGAATCACAGAGTCCACATTGCTCCTCCGCCAGTCATCTTTGCTTAGGCCATTATTATACATGGCGTAGGTAGAATCATCTGGTAACTGCTCACCCGTTATACGGTATGGATAAAAATAATCGTCAAAATGCACGGCATCTACATCGTATCGCTTAACCATATCCCTGATTACAGCAGTAACGTATTGCTGAACTTCTTTGTTTCCGGGGTCAAAGTAACGTTTGCCGCCATAAACAATAAACCACTCGGGGTGGAGGCGGGTGATATGGGTAATGGAAATAGAAGACCTGCCAAGGGAAAACTCCGCACGGTAAGGGTTGCACCATGCATGAAACTCCATTCCACGCTTATGAGTTTCTGCTATCATAAAGGCCAGTGGATCATAATATGGCGAAGGCGGTAATCCCTGTTTGCCTGTCAGCCACTCGCTCCAGGGCTCAAAAGGCGATGGGTAAAAGGCATCTGTTGAAGGCCTAACCTGCACCACTACAGCATTTAGGCCGTTTCGCTGGTGCATGTTGAGCAGGTTAATAAATTCTGCCTTTTGTTTTTCAGGATTATAATTCCGCGCAGATGGCCAATCAATATTACTAACAGTTGCCACCCAGGCACCCCGAAACTCATATTTTGGCTGGGCCTTTAGCACAATCACAAAAAAACAATGAAGAATACAGAGACAAATACATTTCATGGGCAGGCAATTATGAGGTATAGGGAATGGGGTATGAGGTATGGGGCAAATTAATTTTTTATAGGGTGTATCTGAAACCTATCATTGCTGTGATTTATAAAGTCTTCCGGGTTATAAGTACTAGGCAGACAGGATTGTATACGTCAGGCCTTTCCAGCACTCCTGATTTTATCAAGCAAGTTGTTTAAGGTATGGGCCTCTTCTTCAGTAAGGTTCTTCAGGATACTGTCCATCTCTACCTGGAATTCATCCATTTTTTCAAGCAACTGCTGGCCCTTGTCGGCAAGCGTAACATCTACCAGCCTCTTGTCTGACTTCCTGACTACTTTTTGAACCAGTTCTTTTAAAACCATCCGGTCTACGATCCTGCTGGTATCACTCATCTTATCCAGCATGCGCTGCCTGATCTGTAATGTAGAGAGTGGTTCGCCGGCCCCTCTTAAGATACGAAGGATATTAAATTGCTGTGAAGTGATCTCAAAGCGGTCCAGGATACCTTTCATTTTTTCATTTATCCAGTTGTAGGTATAAATAAGATTAATGGTAGATTTCTGGAACTCATTAGCAAAGTGTTTTTGGTTGATCTCTTTTTCGATACTCATAAATAATACAATGAGGTGATGCTGATGGGTACGCTCAACTTGAATAACTAACTTGATTTCTTTTAAACAGAGTAATAGCCTTTAGTCCGCGCTAAAAAGCTGTTAGGAGCTCCATACTGTTGTTCCTTCGCTGCAATTAGCGCAGATATCTATATTCTTCCGGCTTTCTAAGATCTGTTTACGAAATTTTACATATTCCGGGTTGTGCCAAATTTCTTTAAAAGGTTTGCCTTTCAAATCGCCCAGTGTATGCTGTGCGTCCTTGTCAAAGCAACAAGGTACTACCAGGCCATCCCAGGTGATAACCGTTGCATGCCATAACCGCCAGCAATGATTATCCAGTTCGTTTTTGGTAGTAACTTCGCCCTTGTCATTCTTTTTATACCGGCTATATTTTGCAATGGTCGGAATTAATTGGTTGGGATCATTCTCATAATCATACACCTGTGCGGTTTTCAGCCAAACATCATCCACCCCAATTTCCCTACCCAATTTTTTTACTTCCTCTATCTGGTGTTCATTGGGTTTAACAACCAGGAACTGGAAAAACACAAAGGGCGTTTTACTGTTTAGCTCCTTTTTCCACTTTACTATATTTTTAGCTCCTTCAATAACTTTATTCAATTTGCCCCCTACCCTGTATTGCTGGTAAACATCCTGTGTGGTTCCATCGATGGAAATAATTAGCCTATCGAGCCCGCTTTCAATTGTTTTTCTCGCATTTACATCGTTAAGATAGTGGGCATTGGTAGATGTGGCAGTATAAATGCCTTTGCCAGACGCATATTTTACCATTTCAAGGAATCCCGGGTTAAGGAAAGGCTCTCCCTGGAAATAAAAAACCAGGTAAAGTAAATCCTTATGTAATTGGTCGATTGTATCTTTAAAGAAGTCTTGTTGAAGCATGCCGGTAGGCCGGGTAAAGGCCCGCAGGCCACTGGGGCATTCAGGGCAGCGGAGATTGCAGGATGTTGTTGGCTCAAAGGAAATGGATATCGGGTAACCCCATTGTACGGGCTTGCCAGACCATTTACTGATATAATAACTGGTGAGCACCCTCATTGCGTTCCATAACCTTCTGGGGGTAAGCTTTGATAAGAGATTAATATTATCGTTCCGGTTCCACTTGGCCATATTCGATGTAAAAATAATGGCATACTACCAAAAGACAAGATTTTTCATTTTTTAAACGTTCCGGCGCTGTTTAATGACTATAAAAGGTTAACAAAACATCAACCAACGGAATAAAAAAATCAAAGTAGGTTTGTTATGCAAACAAAGTTTATGAATTTTAATTTTATCAAAAACAGGTCATCTCAATACTTAAACAGTAAAATGAAAATGCCAAAGAAACTACTCGTAACCTTTGCTTTTTGTCTCACCATCTTGCGTGGATTTGCCGACGAAGGTATGTGGCTCCCAATGTTACTGGGTCAGCAAGTATATGCGGATATGGTAAAAAAAGGGTTGAAGCTAACCAAAGATCAATTGTACAGCGTCAACAAGGCCTCATTAAAAGACGCGATCATTATTTTTGGTGGCGGTTGTACCGGCGAAATTGTAAGCAATGAGGGATTGATATTCACAAACCATCATTGTGGGTATGATGCAATTACCACGGCAAGCTCTGTGGAACACAATTATCTAAAGAATGGGTTTTATGCAACAAAAAGAACGGAAGAGATCCCGTCAGGAAAATTGTCGGTACAGTTCCTGCTTAAGATTGAAGACGTGACCAGGCAGGTAGATTCTGCATTAAACGGTTTAGCGGGTGAAGAACGGGAAACCAAACAGTCTGCAATATTTGCAAACATCAATAAAAAATACGCCGATCCTTCGCAGAGTATTGAGGCGCGCACAAGCGCTATATTCAAAGGCAACCAGTTCCTGGTATTTGTATACCAGCGTTACAAAGACATACGACTGGTAGGTGCCCCTCCCGAAAGTATCGGGAAATTCGGCGGCGATACCGATAATTGGGAATGGCCCCGCCACACCGGAGATTTTTCCGTGTTCAGGGTGTATGCATCCAAGGATGGCAAACCGGCAGATTACAGCATAGACAATGTTCCTCTGAAACCAAAATACTTTTTACCCGTTTCTATCAAAGGGGTCAAAGAAGGCGATTTTTCAATGATCTTTGGCTATCCAGGTGGTACCAACAGGTACGAAAGTTCCTTTGGAGTGAAACTGGCAACCGATATCAGCAATCCTTCCCTCGTTAAACTAAGAGACATCCGGTTAAGATCTATGTTTGAAGAGATGAAAAAAGAGCCTGCCACAAAGCTACAGTTGGCTTCCAGTTATGCAGGTATAGCTAACTACTGGAAGTTTTTTGACGGAGAAACTAAGCAACTATTAAAGTATAAGATCTATGAGAAGAAACAACAGGACGAAAAAGCTTTTCAGCAGTGGGCAACTGGCAAACCGGCTTATCAAAATATTTTTGCCGATTGGAGTAAAGCTTACAATGCCTGGAAGCCTTATGTAAAACAACGGGTATATCTAACCGAAGGCATTCTCGGTTCACCACTCGGCGCCTTTGCATCTTCATTGCTGCTTGTTGAAAGAGCACTGGTAAGCACCACCATGAAAGACGCAGATACAAAAAAAGCAATCGATGATGCCAACACACGGAGAAAGACTTTTCTTGCTGCAGAGAACAAAGCATCCGACCAGCGGATATTAGGCTCGATGGCTATGATGTTCTACCAGGACATAGATAAGAATCAGCATCCTATTGGTTTTTATGAAAATGTGAAAGCGGGTTTCGGGGATCTCAAAGATGAGAGCACGTTCAGAAAATGGGCCGCTGAAGTTTTTAGAACAACCATGATATTCGATGATGCAAAATGGAACGCCTTTATCGCAAATCCAAATGCTATCACCTTGCAAAATGATATGGCATTTGCTTACGCCAGTGCCTTTGTAAAAAATTATAACGGAAAGTACAGTAGTTTTTTCGACCAATTTACCACAATTAACAATGATTTAGGCAGGCTGTATTTGAAAGGTATCATGGAGATGAACCCGGCAAAAGTTATGTATCCGGATGCAACTTTCACTATGCGGCTCAGTTACGGAAATGTAAAAAGTTACGCTCCGCGGGATGGTGTGAAATATGATTATTTAACAACCTTAAAAGGCGCACTTGATAAATACATACCCGGCGATTACGAATTCGATCTGCCTGCCAAATTGCTTGATCTCGCCGCCAAAAAAGATTACGGTCAGTACCTCGATAAACAGCGAAATGACCTGGTAGTTGGATTTATTACCACCAACGATATAACTGGCGGCAACTCCGGCTCACCAGTGATGAACGGTAACGGAGAACTTATTGGCCTCGCTTTCGATGGTAATTATGAAGCCCTGAGTCATAAACTGGCTTTTGATAAGGATCTTAACCGAACAATTTGTGTTGATATCCGGTATGTTTTATGGTGCATTGAAAAACTTGGTGGAGCCACAAATATTATCCAGGAACTTAAACTGATGAAATAGCTAAATTGAAAAGAATTTTACAGCAGCTAGCCGACAGTTCCATCGATCAATCGGGCAATAAAGATTCAACTACACTGTCGTATCTTAGTAGCATGAACAAAACAAACAGGATTGCATTGCTGGTGGATGGGGATAACGCGCCTCCCAAACTGCTGACCTTGATTCTCGAAGAGGCCTCGAAATACGGAAAAGTAACCATTCGGCGCGTTTACGGTGACTGGACGACGCCTCAAATGAACTCATGGAAAGGTATGCTCAACGAGATGGCGTTTAACCCAATCCAAAAGTTCAGCTACACCACAGGTAAAAACAGCACAGACAGCGCCTTGATAATTGATGCAATGGATATCCTCCATGATAGCCTGGTAGATGGGTTTTGTATCGTGTCCAGCGATAGCGATTACACAGGATTGGCAAAGAGAATCAGGGAAGAAGGAATTTTTGTTATGGGTATCGGTGAAAAGAAAACACCCAATGCTTTCGTAAAATCATGTGAGATATTTACCTATGTAGAAAACCTGGAAGTGATTGAAGTAGCTGCAGTGAAACCGGAAAAGGATAATAAAAAGAAACAGCAGAAAACAAATTCAAAAGTCCCGGTAAATATGAGCCTGATCAATAAGGCTTTTGACATGTCGACCAACGAAAGCAATGAAGTTAATATTTCCACGCTGGGTCTTAATCTCCGTAAGTTGGACCCCAGCTTTGATTGCAGAACATATGGATTTAAAACAATTACCAGCTTGTTTGGTAATCTCCAGGGATTTGAAGTTGTCGAAAATCTTATAAATGGCCGCAATCATCCTGTATTAAAAAGAAAATAATACCAGGACAAACTAATTACAAAATAATAAAGGCATGCAGAATTTGCATGCCTTTATTATTTTGTAACAATTTAGAATTCAACTACGGAGTTGTTGGTGTTGTAGCCGGAGTTGTTGTAGATTTCTTTGCGTCTTTGTTCATTTTTCTGCCTGTACTGTCCATCTTTGATTTGTCCCATTTCTTCTTGTCCATCCTGTCATGCTTTTCCATCTTGTCATGCTTGTCCATCCTGTCATGCCTGTCCATCTTGTTATGCTTTTTCATCTTGTCATGCTTGTCCATCCTGTCATGCTTTTCCATCTTGTCATGCTTGTCCATCTTGTCATGCTTGTCCATCTTGTCATGCTTGTCCATCTTCTCATGCTCTTCCATCTTGTCCTTGTGAATTTTCTTATGGGTAGTATCCTGGTAAGGAGCAAAGCCGGTGCCACCAAGGGTGTTGGTATTAACGTTGAACGAACTCAATGCGATACCAATAAACGCAGCGCAAACGCCGTTTACAATAATTTTTTTCATAAAATGTTTTTTAGTGTCTTATTTAAAATAGAATGTTTTTGAATTGTTGTGTTGCTTATGCCTCACCTGCAAATTCATTCTATTATATCTTGAAGAATTATGCCAAAACTATGCGGGCAATTGATTTCCTGGTTAATGGCATGTTAAACGCAACGACTTCGGCTCGCGTGTTGGAAGAGCATAGGACGGCCTTATAACAACTCTATAAATATTCTCTAAAAGGCAAATTTTTCCAAGTTTGGGAAATGATGTGATATTACTTCCTATTTAATTTATTCATTATCAAACTCTTATATAAGGGCACTCGAGTTGTATTTCGTTCCTGTCTTTTCTTGAACAATCAATTGTTTTCGTAAAGGCAGATCTATAAAATATTCTTTCTATGAACCCCGATTCAACTTTGTTAGTTTCTAAAATTAAGTTTCTTTTACTACTGGCGTTAGCCCTCGTTATTGCTACATTCTCATTTGCACAGGACGGACTTTCGTACAAATATTACGAAGGAAGCTGGAGTACACTCCCCAATTTTAACGCGTTGGTACCCATTAAAACTGGTACCTCTAAAATTATCAATCTTGACGAAAGGCCGAATGGTGTCAATGACAATTTCGGTTTTGTGTGGGAAGGATTGATTAATATTCCGATGGCTGGCAACTACACTTTTGAAACCATATCCGATGACGGCAGCAGGTTATACTTTAATAAGGCTTATAGCGAAAGTGCTAGTGCTCTTTTGGATAATAACGGGATACACGGACCTGAGATCCCTGTGTCAGCAACAATAAAAATTGACAGTCCGGGCCGCTACGCGTTTGCCGTTACTTATTTTGAAAATACCGGCGGCGAATCCATGCAGGTCTATTGGACGGGCCCTCCGGGATCTGGCATTACGAGACAACTAATTACTGCTGCTGCGTTTAGAGACCCTAACAGTTTGCCAGTTGATGTACAGGCGCCATCAGTTCCTTCTAATTTGCGGGTAGTTACTTCAGGACCAACATACGTGATTCTTAACTGGGATAATTCAACAGACGATAACGCTGCGATTTTTTATGATGTTTATGTAAATGGCTTAATAGCCAGCTCTAGTCCTTACCCTGAAATTACAGTAAGTGGGCTGGCAACCGGCACTGCGTACTCATTTAGCATCAAAGCCCGTGATCAGGCGGGCAATATTTCAGAGTTTAGCAATGCTGTTTCATGCATTCCGAAAAACATAAACGGCGGTTTACAATATCGTTACTATGAAGGCAACTGGGACAGCCTGCCCAACTTTAACGAGCTTATACCGGTAGCAACTGGTTTTTCAAAAAACATCGACCTGGGGGTAAGACCAGCGGGTGTTAACGATAATTTTGGCTTTGTATGGGAAGGAAAAATCAATATTCCTGTACCTGGGTTATATACTTTTGAAACGCTATCGGACGATGGCAGCAGGGTGTATTTTGATAACTTTTATGCACAATCATTAATTCCTGCCGTCAACAACGATGGAATTCATGGGGCCTGGGCACCGGTGTTGGGAGCAGTAAACATTGCTGCTGCCGGCCAATACCCCATTGCGATAACCTATTTTGAGAAAAATGGTGGAGAGTCCATGCAAGTTTACTGGACTGGGCCTGAAGGTTCGGGTATTCAAAGACAACTGGTTCCAAATTCGGCTTTTACTGCGAATTATGCGCCATTATTAGATAGCATTGCTCCCTCTGTACCTGCGGACTTAAAAGCGTTATCTGTCAGATCCAACGATGTTGATCTGGACTGGGATGACGCAATGGATAATATCGGTGTAGTTAGTTACAATGTTTATGTAAATGGTGTAAAACAATATACTACCGGTTCGTCTTTTATAAACGCCAATCACCTGGATTTTAACACGCAATACAGTTTTACCATACAGGCCGTAGACCTTGCCGGCAATGTTTCACCATATAGCACCGCTCTCATCGTCAAAACAATATCAAGCACAAATGGCTTAAATTACCGGTATTATGAAGGAGAATGGGACGCTCTTCCTGACTTTAGTAAATTAACTCCCGTAAAAGCAGGAACAACTGCCAACGTAGATATTAACATCAGGCCGGAAGGAAAAAATGATCATTTTGCATTTGTGTGGGAAGGATATATTAACATTCCTACTGCCGGTAATTATACTTTCGAAACCTTATCGGATGACGGTAGCAAACTTTATTTATTCTCAAAGTATGATCCCACCATAACAGCTTTGATCAACAATGATGGTTTGCATGCTTCCGTGTCATCAACTGGTAAATATAATTTCACAGCTGCTGGCAAATTTCCAATAACCATTACTTATTTTGATAAAGATGGTGGTGAAAACATGGAAGTATATTGGACCGGTCCAGGCATCAACAGGCAGATCATTCCAGCATCTTCTTTTGTGCAGAATGCCGAAGCCGCTTATAGTCATGACTACAATTTGATCGTGCCGGAAGCTATCAGGGTGGCTTTAGCTTCAGAGGACCTGCTGGGGAATATCAAAACATACCCAAACCCGTTTATTGAAGGCTTCAGGGTTAGTTTCTCAAACGCATCAGCAAGCAATAAGATAAGTATCGAAATCTATGACCTGGCAGGTAGGCTGGTTTTAAATCATAAAGTCGGTCAGCTGTCAATGGGAGCCAATACAGTTACGGTTCAGATGAATGGTAACACCGTGTTGCCTGCGATTTATCTCGTGAAAATAATGGTTAACGGTAAGGCTCGCCAAACATTTACAATGCTGAAAGCAAACCGGTAAAAATGGTTTAAGATTTAATGTTCTTTGGTAAGCGTGTTTTTTTTACGAGGCAGTGGGGAAGGAAGCGCCTTCTCCACTACCTCCCCTGGTGTATTGTCTTTCCAGTGCCATAGATGCAGGCATGCATAGGTGCGGTAAGGCTTCCATTTATCTGAGATCTTCACCATGCGAGCTTTAAATTTTTTCTTATCCTCCCGGTTTAGCTGGTAAATGCCTATCATGGCATTTTGAATGCCCAGGTCGTCAACTGCAAAAACATCTTCCCTGCCAAGTGCAAACATTAGTAACATCTCTACCGTCCACCTGCCTACTCCTTTTATCTGCGTAAGAAAATTAATTATTTCCTCATTGCTCATTGTTTCAAACTTTTGAGCATCCATCCCCTGTTCCTGTGCAAATCGCGCGACATTATGCACATAATTTGTTTTGGCATTGGAGAGCCCGATGGCGCGCAGCGTATCAAACGGTGTTTCAAGGATCTGTATAGGCGTGGGCTCCTTTCCGCCAAAAAGCTCCAGGAACCGGTTATAAATTACACCGGCCACCTTTACTGAGAGCTGCTGACCCATTATCGACTTACATAACCGAAGGTAAATTTTGTCGCGGATTTCCAGTTTAAAAGGCTTTTCCAGGTTTAGGGCAGCCAGCAATCTCGTGTCTTGTAACAAATGTTCGATGTAAGATGGTGTCATGTTACTGCCTATTATTATCAGGTGTCAAAATACTTCATTTCTCTGGAGAAATAAGGTGCTATTCAGGCCGTTCGATACAATGTTCAGTTTTTATAGTAGAGCCACATGCATTTGCAACCTTCGCCCGGATACTGCGTTAAACCTGATGCCAAACTACTACATTTGTCAAAAAATTCAGCATATGTCTTTAATCAGGTTTCTTGTTTTTTCACTCACTGTGTTTGCTTATTCAAGCGGACTGGCGCAAAATGCGAATCCGGCATTTTATGACGATGTCATGGCTTTTAAAAAGCAGGATAGTATTAACCCTCCGCCAAAAGGCGCCATCCTTTTTTTAGGAAGCTCTTCATTTACAAAATGGAAAAATGTGCAGGAGATGTTTCCTGGTTACCCGATCCTCAACAGGGGCTTTGGTGGCTCCAGCCTGCCTGATGTAATACGTTATGCAAATAATATTATTTTCCCTTACGAGCCGAAACAGGTTGTTATCTATTGTGGTGAAAATGATGTGGCCAGCGGAAATGATTCAAAGGTGGTTGCAGACAGGTTTAAAATATTATTTAACATGATCAGGGACCATATACCGGACGTGCCCATCGTTTTTATTTCCATGAAGCCTAGCCCCTCGCGGGAAAAGTTCACGCCTGTAGTAATACAAGGAAACCAAATCATCAAAAATTTCTTATGGACGCAGCGTAATGCGAGTTACGTGGATGTTTATAAACTGATGCTTGATGAGACCGGAAAAAACAGGCCCGAATTATTTGTAACAGACATGCTGCATATGAACCAGGACGGTTACAAAATCTGGCAGCAGGCCCTTTTGCCTTACCTTAAAAAGTAATCGCTGATCAAAAGGCTCCCTATGAAAAAGATGTTTGCTGTGTTTGGCTTTCTGTCGCTCTCCTTATTGTGCGAAGCGCAAAACAAGGCGGGCGATGTTAAGATGAACGAGTTCATAACTTCCTTGATAACAAAGAGGACACTTGATGAAAAGATTGGCCAGTTAAACCTGTTGACCAGTGATATGGACGTTACCGGGCCCGTTACCGGGCCCGTTACCGGGCCAACCATGCGGGAAGGATATAAGCAGGATATCCTCAACGGGTGATGTGGTAATGTTTTTAATGCATATACTCCTCAATATGTTCGCAAGCTGCAGGATATGGCCATGCACACGTAGCTTAAATCCCATTATTATTTGGCTACTACGTTATTCACGGCCACAAGACATAAAGCCGTGAGCTTGCTGGAGGGGATAAAAGCCAAAGTAAGCCATGTTGCAAATATCCTGTACTCAAAAGACGCTAATATTATTGATGTTAAGAAACTGCTTCAGAAACTAAATAGTAATGGTGGAAACACTTTGATCGATTCTTTATTTGCTGCAGAACTTATCAGCCAGGCAGTGAAACAGCGAAAAAAGCCGAGGTAGTTACTATGGCTCTTGGCGAGTCGCAGGGGATGACTGGCGAAGCTGCAAGCCGCTCGGAAATAGGAATAACAAATATTCTTCAAAATACCTTGACAACCAAACACGCCACTTTATTCTTTTGGATTTGGCTTAATTTACACAAGTTTGCGTACAGTGATATTTCCCTTTCAAAGAAGGAAATAACCGCAGCGGAAAAACTTGATGTTAAAATAACGATGACCAACAATGGAATCTTTGACGGAGAAGAGACAGTGCAGTTATATATCCGCAACCTTGTGGCCAGCGTTACGCGACCATTGAAGGAATTAAAGGCTTTTACAAG
>JBBPYM010000043.1:0-3342 GCA_038199905.1 Chitinophagales bacterium
AAGGTTTGCATTATTCAACTATTGTTTCTATGTTTGCATTTGAAAACCTTAATCCCGGCCTTCATGAATAATGTGCGTATCGTACCGGAAAGAACTGCCGGTAAAACTTCTCTTTTTTTTAAAAGGCCTGTCCGCCTTGTCTTAATCCTTCTTTTTTTTATAGTAGTTGGCTCTTCAATGTTATATTGGGCCAGGGGCCAGGAAGAAATTAAACCGTATTCGGTGCTACTCAAAGCCAAACCTGTCATCGACACCCCGAAAGTTCTGGCTAACGTTGTTTTATCCCCAGCCACCACAACAGAACTAAGTACTGTTAACATGGTGGATACGGTACTTTACAATGAACATGTCAGGCATATGCTTAACGGGGATTCATCAACGCTGTGGCCGGTTAAATCCAGCTATCCCAGGGCGGGTGCAATCTTGCCATTCAAAAGAATTATAGCTTTTTACGGCAACCTGTATTCCAAAAGAATGGGAATACTCGGCGAATTTCCCCCAGCTGAAATGCTGGAGAAATTACAAGCAGAAATTACTGCCTGGCAGCTCGCCGACACTACAATAGAGGTGGTGCCTGCCTTGCATTATATCGCCACCACCGCACAATCGGAACCTGGTAAAGGGGGCAAGTATCGGTTGCGGATGCCTTTCAAACATATAGACTCTATTTTGTCGATAGCAAAAGAAATTAATGCGCTCGTATTTCTGGACATACAGGTAGGACTGAGCACACTTGAAGAAGAAATCCCTTCTCTCGAAAAGTATCTGGTAATGCCCAATGTGCATCTGGGTATTGATCCTGAGTTCTCCATGAAAACCGGTAAAGCGCCCGGTAAGGTAGTAGGGAGTTTTGATGCAGCTGATGTTAATTACGCAACCAATTACCTTGCTGAAATTGTAAAAGAAAATAATCTCCCTCCAAAAATATTAGTGGTGCATCGTTTTACGCAAGGTATGTTAACTAACTATAAACAGATTAATACCAGGCCGGAGGTACAGGTGGTAATTGACATGGATGGATGGGGCAAGAAGGAACTTAAAATAAACGCTTACAAACAGTATGTTTATAAAGAGCCAGTTCAGTTCGCGGGTTTTAAGTTGTTTTACAAAAATGATACTAAATCTAACGGAAGCATGTTAACGCCGGCGGACCTTTTAAAGCTAAAGCCCCAGCCGGTATATATTCAATACCAATAGTTCTTTGCTGTATATAGAAACCACTTTAAGGAGTGATGGCGAACTATTATTTCTTCACCAGGTTGTCAATCATTCCGTTAAAAATGAAGTAATGAAATGGAAGGATGCTGTACCAGTAGAGTCTTCCCCAAACACCCTTTGGTCTGAAGGTAGCCGTCTGCCGAAGTTGTAATTTCCCCTCGTGCTTCATGATTTTGAATTCGAGCCAGGCTTCACCGGGTAGCTTCATTTCTGCGAATAACAGTAAACGCCTGTTTTCCTTATCAGCAATTAACACGCGCCAGAAATCCAGTGCATCGCCCGCATGGATATTATCAGGATGCGTCCTGCCTCTTCTTAATCCAACCCCGCCAAGAGCTTTGTCCATCATTCCCCGCACTTTCCATAAAGCATTGCCATAATACCAGCCTTTTTCACCGCCTATACTCCAAACATTTGCCATCACCTTTTCGGGGTCTTCGGGAACTTCGCGCCATTTGAGGTCTTTAAAACAACCGAAGGTGGGTACTTCAACATATTTCATAAAATCGATACGGGAATGTGAGGCGCTGAACGCGTCCTTCCAGCTGCTAAGCACCATCCGCTGTTCTATTTTTTCAAAAGCCAGTTGTACTGCTTTTTTATATGGGAGCAAGTCAATGTTGAGTTGTTCGGCAAGATTGTTCTGACGACAGACAACGTTTATCTTCATGCTGTCCACCAGGTTTACGGCGAGTGAGTAGGAGGTTGAAGTGATGAAATACAACCAATAAGAGGACAGTCTGGGCGTCATTACAGGCAAAGTAAATATCCGTCTTTTCAAGTTGCGGACCTCGGCAAACTGTAGAAGCATTTCTTTGTAAGTAAGTATTTCCGGCCCACCGATATCATAATTCTGGCGGAAGAGATCTTCTTTTAACAGCACTCCCGATAAAAACTCTACCACGTTGCGAATAGCAATAGGCTGACATTGCGTGTTGAGCCATTTTGGGGCAACCATTACCGGTAGTTTCTCTACCAGGTCGCGCATGATCTCAAAAGAGGCGCTGCCGGAACCTACAATGATCCCGGCCCTCAAAACTGTAACTGGAACCAGGCCGGTATTTAAGATTTTTTCAACGTTGAGACGGGAGGAGAGGTGTTTTGAAAGTTCCTCTTCGTTAACGATTCCGCTGAGATAAATGACCTGTTTGCAGGATGTTTTCTCGATAAGTTCAAGGAAACGCCGGACGGTTTGTGTCTCTTCGTCTTCAAAGTCGGATCCCGAGGTGCTCATGGAGTGAATCAGGTAGTAGGCGGTATCTATGTTTTCAGGAAAGCTTTGTGAAGTATCGGGGTTTAAAAAGTCGATCTCAAGCGTCTGTATGTGCTCGTGATTATGTTCTGCTTCAAACCTGTTTTTATTTCTTACGCAACAATACAGTGCATGTCCCTGCTCCAGTAATACTGGTATCAATCGCTGACCAATATAGCCGTTGGCACCGGTTATGAGTATTTTCACATTGTGTTAACAGCGTTTTCAGGGAGATGGTTCAATATCCAAATTTTATGAACGCACTTTGGTAATAACGAACCAGGAAAGTATCGCTAATAAAAGTATGAGAACGATTGCGAAGTATATCCATGGGTATTCTTTCAATCTTCTTTTTTCTTTAAGACTTTTCTTTTGCTGCAGCTTTTTGCCAAGGTCATTATTTAGCTGTTCCACCAGTAGGGAGATGTCGCGGCTGTTCTTTACTTTTATCAACCCTTCCATTGCATCATTTACGAACGCACTGTCGGCCATAGATTTTTCCACTTCATGCAGTTCTGTTGCGGATAAGTGGCCAGACAGATAATCCATCAACTTCTGGTTGTCAATGTCTTTATTGCTGTCTGATAATATTTTAAGAAGGTCAATGCTCATGTTTTGTCGATCGTTAGATGGATCGCTGTTTTATTTCCTTTGTAATTTTTTATCCAGCAATATTTTTAAATTCCTTTTACCGTTCTGGATATGACTTTTAACTTTTAAAACGCTAAAGCCGGTAGATTCCGCGATGGACTGGTAAGATTGTTTTTCAAGGTAAAATAAAGTTACACATTGTTTTTGTTCGGAACTTAATTCGTGCAACGCATTTCCCATCAACTCTAACGTTCTGTCCTTTTCAAGATGCTGGAACTTTA
>JBBPYM010000044.1:0-3073 GCA_038199905.1 Chitinophagales bacterium
AAATGCTTTATACATACAAGCTGAACCATACTTGAAATTTCCATTGTCTGGTCTGGGTGAAGGAAAGGTGAAGTTGTATTCCGCAGGTCTCCAATTGGGAGTAAAGTACCAGCTTTTTAATTCTAAAAGGAAAAGGATATAGATTTTCTCTTTCCTGGTGTTGTGTTGGGCCGGCCACTTTGGCGGCCCTTTTTCGTACCACCCAATAGCGGTACATCTTGAATAAAGCATCTACCAATTATTACTGTGCGCGGTTGCTCATTAAGGTTACGGAGTCGCTGTACTCACAGGCTACATCTGCCATTAAGGGCATCTTCTCCTTGTCGCGGACACCAACGCAGCCTACAACTATATACGCGGAGATTAGCAAACTGAATGATTTTGATCCCGCACTCCCCTATCATTTGAAATGAGCTGCAAATTAAATATTTGAGCATCTTCGAAACAGAAGGCAACCCTTATCATAGTATCTCCGATTCATCATTTAAATTATAAATATGAAACAAGGGAAAACCATCATCATTTTAGCCGTATGCCTTTTTGTTTTATTAAACTTTATCTCCTGCGTCAAAAGCGATACCCGCGATGAACTGCCACCTAATACCCCATGCTCCGGAACCCCTGGTCCGTTATTTACAGCGGTCAAAACTCTGATGGCAACCAAATGTGTAGGTTGTCATAATGCTACTACATCTAACGGCGGTATGAATTTTAGCGTGGAGTGCAACATCGTTACTAACAAAGCCAGAATAAAGGTAAGAGCGGTGGACGAAGGTACAATGCCCCCAACTGGCACACTACCACAAGCCAATAAAACCACCATTACTAACTGGATCAATGCCGGGGGTAAATACACAGATTAGTTTTTAGTTGAGTTTTTAGTTGTTATGGCAAATAAGAGAAAATATATATGGACCTCTCTGCTGATCTTGTTGGTTATGGCCGCAGCCTATGTATATCGTGAATACAACCGTGGTCCTGCTGATCTTTCCAGTATGCGACCTACGGCGCGAGTATTGGCTGATAGTCTTGTTGCGTTATTTGAAACAGATGAGCCAAAAGCTAATGCACTTTACCTTGGTAAACCGATCGAAGTCTCAGGTATAATAGCTGAAATTACGAACCAGCAAGATACTGTTGTAAATGTGATCCTGGGTAGTAATGAAAGTTTGCATCGGGTTAGTTGCCTTATCAGTGCAAACCACATTAGAGAAGTCAAACCATTTAAATCCGGCGAGAACATAACGCTAAGAGGAATCTGCAACGGCTATCTCATGGACGTAGAATTAAACAGGTGCGTAGTCGTTAAAAAATAGTATTGTTAAACAATCCGAGAATCTATGAAGAAGGTATTATTGGTAGTACTAATCATTTCAGCAAGCCTGCAAACAACAATTGCACAAAAGAAGTTCATTTCCAAAACAGCAAAGATTTCCTTTTATTCCAAGGCTCCTTTGGAAGATATCGAAGCGCATAATACGAAAGCCCTTAGCGCCTTTGATGCAGGTAGTGGACAGATAGAATTCTCTGTTTTAATGAAAGGTTTTGAGTTTGAAAAAGCAAAAATGCAGGAGCATTTTAATGAGAATTATGTTGAGAGCGATAAATTTCCTAAAGCTGTTTTCACCGGAAATATCAAAAATCCGGGAGACTTGAAATTAGATAAGGACGGCACCTTTAAAGCTGAGATCAGTGGAACTTTAACGCTTCATGGAGTTACAAAATCGCAGCATGTAGAGGCCGTGTTTTATGTAAAAAACGGCTTCGTAACTGCTGTTGCTGATTTTGCGATTGCAGTGGCAGACTATAATATTAAAATTCCTTCCCTGGTAGCTGAAAAAATCAGCAAGTCAATCAAAGTGGTGGTGAATGTTGCATCTTATCAACAACGTTAGTTCAATGAATTCGTAAAAAAGTAAATATGATCAAGAGATTAGTATCTTATGTAATGGCAATGTTTTTGTTGCTGCCGGCAATTGGGCAGGAAAGTTTGTTAACAGAAATGGAAGACAGTATTCCATCAAGAGAAAAAGTCACCGCTGCGTTTAAATCAACCAGGGTAATAAATGCCCATTCGGTCGAAATGCTGCATAAAGGAAACCTAGATTTCAGAATCCTTCACCGTTTTGGAAATGTTAATGATGGAGTAAAAGAATGGTTTGGGCTCGATAACGCATCCATGCGCATGTCATTTGATTACGGGCTAACCAATAACCTCATGATAGGTATCGGAAGAAGCACCTTTAGAAAAGAACTAGATTATTTCCTCAAAGCAAGATTGCTTCAACAAACCACTGGTCCTGGAGCAATGCCTATTTCATTATTAGTTGCAACAGGCTCAACCATATGGACAGAATCATCAGACCCTTATAAAACCAACATTACCAAGCGAACAGCCCATTATGTTCAACTGATAGCCGGTAGAAAATTTAATGAAAGTTTTTCACTGCAATTAAGCCCAATCTTACTTCATAGAAATCTCATAGAAGCCTGGGATACAGACAACACTATTTTTGCTATTGGTGGCGGCGCGCGTTATAAGGTAAGCAAACGCATTGCATTTACAATTGACTATCATCACGCCTTAAATAGCTTGCCTTCAACCAACACTGATCCTTTATCGGTAGGTGTGGATATTGAAACCGGGGGCCATGTATTTCAATTGCATTTTTCAAACGTCGTCGGTATGAATGAGAGAGCTTATATTGCTCAAACAACTGATGAGTTTTTTAAAGGTGACATCCGCTTCGGATTTAATTTATCAAGAATATTCAAGTTAGGCACTAAAAAGAAATAATCTAAATAAAAAGAATTAGAAAGCCCGCCACCTGGAATCTGTGGCGGGCTTTTAATTTCGCAGAGCGGGTCAATAATAACTCTGATTTAATCGTTTAATGCGTTTCTTTATGCTTTTAAACAATGGTTATGCCTGTTCGTTTCACCCTCAGAGTTTTTTTAATTGCCTTGATAATAGTTGCTTTTGTTAACACTGGATTTTCCCAACAACGTGGAAGTATAAAATGGTCGTCAAACAGTAGTTCCTATCAAGTGCTTGAAAATGGAGAGATAGTGG
>JBBPYM010000045.1:0-3692 GCA_038199905.1 Chitinophagales bacterium
AGCGGATATCGTCACCCGCGTCGTACTCGCGCACTTCGCGGAAGCTCATACCACGACCCTTAAATGCTGAATGATATTCGCCAGTAAAAAGATGCTGTGTGATCTTTTTACTTTTTATCTCCAGTTCCTTTACTTTTTTTAATATTTCTGCAGTTGTCAGCATCCTAATAATAACCACCTAACCATTATACATAAACGAAAATTGTCTAAACCCAATCTCTCTTCACACCAATACCTCATACACCCATACCCCATACCTCTAAGGAACAGGTATCGCTCTCAAGACTTCTTCAATAATATTTTCAACGGTAACGTTTTCTGCTTCCGCTTCATAAGTAAGTCCTATACGATGCCGTAATACATCGCGCGAAATAGTCCGTACATCTTCAGGGATAACGTAACCGCGTTTGTTAAGGAATGCGTTCGACTTGGCGGCCAGCGCAAGATTAATGCTCGCACGTGGTGAGCCACCATAGGAAATTAGCGCCTTCAATTTCTCTAAGCGGTATTTGTCGGGGGAGCGTGTCGCGAAAACGATGTCTAGTATATAGTTCTCCACCTTTTCATCCATGTAGATCTGCCGCGTTATATCCCTGGCCTGGATGATCTCCTGCATTGATACAACCTGTTCAATGGTCGGGGATTTTATTCCCTGCGTATTCTGTCGGATGATCATCTGCTCTTCCTGTTTGGTTGGGTAGTCAACGATCACCTTCATGATAAACCTGTCTACCTGTGCTTCAGGCAGCGGATAGGTTCCTTCCTGTTCTAAAGGATTTTGTGTGGCAAGTACTAAAAATGGTTCTTCCAGTTTATAGGTTTGATCGCCGATGGTTACCTGTCTTTCCTGCATGGCCTCGAGTAAAGCACTCTGTACCTTTGCCGGGGCACGGTTTATTTCGTCTGCAAGAATGAAATTTGCGAAGATCGGTCCTTTGCGGACCATGAATTCGTTTCTCTGTTGGTTATAGATCATGGTGCCAATAACATCCGCCGGCAAAAGGTCCGGCGTGAACTGAATACGACTGAATTTGGCGTGAATAGCCTGCGCCATAGATTTTATCGTAAGTGTTTTCGCAAGGCCTGGTACACCTTCAAGCAAAACATGGCCATTGCTTAACAATCCAATTAGTAACCTGTCGAGCATGTACTGTTGCCCTACTATAACACGCCCGATTTCTTCCCGGAGACGATCGATAAATGCACCGCTATATTGAATTTTCTCATTTATTTGACGAATATCCTCCGCAGTTTGCAACATAAATTGCTGATTATGATTGATAAAAAAATTGAAAACAGATAATGCAAAATACGTACAATCCGGTCGCAATTCCTTTGCCAAGTTAAACTTAGGCTCAAACTTTTGTTAATACGATCATAGGCAAGGAAGAGAATCAGCAAAAAAAGGCTTAACTTTTCGCTTAGAAAAAATATGAATTTATGACTGGCAAGTTATCAACATTTTGCAACTTAATAATCGCAATGGGTGCGCTTTCTATAGCTGGATGCAGCAAAAGCGGTGGAAACAGTGAAAAATCAAAATCAGAATATATAGCTACTTCTACCTGGAAGTACAGTGCTGCCGGCATTGATATAGACGGCAATGGCACCATAGATCAAGCAGCTCCTTCAACGCTTGCTCAAGCTTGCCTAACTGACAACTCAATTACTTTCAAAGCAGATAAAACCGGAAGCATAGATGAGGGAGGAACAAAATGTGATCCAAGCACCCCGCAGGTATCACCATTCACCTGGGCCCTCAGCGATAACGATACACAGATAACGCTTTCAACCCCGATTCTCGCCGGCTTTGGCAGCGACGCCAAAATAGTTGAGTTAACTGCCACAAAGTTTGTTCTTTCACGAACCATCAGCTACTCTGGACTTCCAGTTCCGGTGGTGGTGATTTTGGTGCATTAATAGCTGTCAGCTTTCGGCTATCAGCTGTCAGCTATCAGCCAACTGCCAAACACAACTTCAATACAGTTAATATTTAGTTTTGAATCATCCTACTATTAATAATGTCTTCAACCATAGAAGTTCATTTAATTGGAACATCTCGGAATGTGGCTTCGGCTGAAAGCTGATAGCTGAAGGCTGAAAGCTCTCAAGACAAATACTTCGCCACTATCGGCAGTCTTCGTCCTACCCCAAAGGCTTTGCTGCTGACACGGATAATTGGACAGAACTGGTTGCGTTTGTACTCGTTGGTATTCACCATTTTTAACACCCGGTTTACCAGTGCCTCATCTATTCCCATGGCGATAATTTCCTTAGGTCCCTTTCTCTTTTCGATGTACTGGAACAACACCTTGTCAAGCAAACTATAGTCGGGCAAACTGTCACTGTCTTTCTGGTCGGGTCTTAACTCTGCGGAAGGAGGTTTAGTGAGAATATTCCCAGGCATAATTTCTTTATCACGATTAATATATTTGCCTAAAGCGTATACCTGCATCTTATATACATCGCCCAGTACACTCAATCCTCCGGCCATATCTCCATACAGTGTTCCATAACCTGTAGCAAGCTCACTTTTATTAGAGGTATTAAGAAGTATATAACCAAACTTATTAGCGAGAGCCATCAGCAGGTTACCGCGGCTGCGGCTCTGAATGTTTTCTTCAGCAACGCCAAAAGGAAGGTCCTTGAATGCTGGCTTTAGGGATGATAAAAACGAGTTGTAAATATCTGCTATAGGTATGATATCGTAAGGATTGCCAAGGGTTTTACTTAGTTGTTTAGCATCACTTACTGAATGAGCACTGGAATATTCCGAAGGCATTAAGACGGCTCTCACATTTTCCGCTCCCAACGCTTCGCAGGCCAACACCAGGGTTACAGCGCTATCAACGCCACCACTGCTGCCAATTATGGCCTTGTTAAAACCCATCTTCGCAAAATAATCCTTAATTCCCATCACCAGCGCAAGATGGATCTGCCGCACATTGTTCTCATCAATTAAAAATTCAATGATCTTGTTGGGATCCTTTAGCCTGGAAACCCTGGTATCTGCTGCTATCGCTTCAGGCTCCTGGCTGCTGTTCGAATGAAATTGCCCCGCCTTTGCTGTAGAAGCAACTTCCGGTAATGTTGCAAGCATGTCTTCACAAAGTTCCACTACCTTAAAGTCTTCCTCAAAATATTTCATCTCCTGCACGATCGATCCGGATGCATTGAACACAAGACTTCCCCCATCAAACACAATTTCTGTTTGACTGCCCACCGCATTACAGTAAAACATGGGTAATTTATATTTAATCACATTCGCCCTGATAACCTCTTTACGATCCTCATCATGATCATAATCAAAGGGGGAGGCGGAAATATTTATCATCAGGTCTGGCTGTTGCTGAATCAACGAATCCATCGGGCAGGATAGATAGAGCGGGTTATCTGCCAGGTTCCAAAGGTCCTCACAAATAGTTAGCGCAATTCTTTTCCCCTTAAATTCAATGGTTTTAAATTCAATGCCGGGTTCAAAGTAGCGGTATTCATCAAACACATCATAAGTGGGCAATAGCGATTTGTGGGCAACACCCTTTATTTCATTTTGGTAAAGCAACAGGCCAGCATTAAATAGGTCCTTGCCACCTGCGGACGGATTGCGCAAGGGAGCGCCGATGATTACGCCAATGGTAGCAGTATGTTGTTTTATAAGCTCAATGCTTTCATAACATTTGTTGATGAAATCA
>JBBPYM010000046.1:0-4992 GCA_038199905.1 Chitinophagales bacterium
CGTGTCTCTCTGTGCCACCCTGTCTCCGTGGTTCAACAAACCCGGTACGGAAGACGGATATTTTCAAAAAACTCCGTGCCTCTCTGTGCCACCCTGTCTCCGTGGTTCAACAAACCCGGTACGAAAGACAGATATTTTCAAAAAACTCCGTGTCTCTCTGTGCCACCCTGTCTCCGTGGTTCAACAAACCCGGTACGGAAGACGGATATTTTCAAAAAACTCCGTGCCTCTCTGTGCCACCCTGTCTCCGTGGTTCAACAAACGTGGTTCAACACTAGAAGGAGAAAATATCATTTACATCGAAGCCGGCTTTTACCTTTAGCGGTTTAGGCATCACTACAACCTTTTCGGGTTGCCGACGCAGGCCAAAAAATGATCCCGGGTCCCATTTGCCGTTTTTGTTCTCATCATAAAGTATGCGGATCTCGTATTCACCTGGTTTGAACAACTTCCTGCTAAACTCCCTGCCGCTTAACACCACTGAATCCACCACTTTATCAGATTGTACAAACTGTAATACAGGGGACTTTCCAAGGTCGAGCTTTGGAAAACGAAGCCGGACGTACGAGTAGTCGGTGGTTTTTTTAGCTTTAAAACTTATTGTGTCCGTTTTTAATAAATTATTGCCAAGGCTGTCTTCCGCGAAAACTTTGTCCAGTATCAGGTTGTAACTGCTATCGGGTTGCCATGGATATTGAAGAGTAAACTTTTTAAATAAAGAATCGGGAACAAAACTGGCCGGTTTAAGGGGTTGGAAACGGTAATCTGTAAAAACAACTTTGGTTGAATCAAAGGTTTTAAGGGGTGTTGTAAACTGGAGACTGAAGAATCCTAGTAGATCCTGCTGGCTACCGTCTAGATTGGTTTGAAATATGAGTCTTTTTGGCTGGTTGGCCTTCTCTTTTGTTGATAATACTGGCGTTACAGTTCTCCTTGCCTCTTCAGTAGTTTCAATATATGCGTATAAGGTGTCGGGGCTGGTGTTTTCTCCCACAATAACCGGCTTTTCGGCAAAGGCAAATAATTGCGACGTTGCGAGGTACCTGCGGTTGCCGCCTTCATCTTTTAACGCATAAGCATAAAAGGTACCGGAAGGAAGATTCCTAAATACAAAATCTCCATTACCATCGAGCCGCGTATAATAGCGGGGACGTTCCTTTACAACTACAGAATCGTCGCCTTTTCGGTGTAACATCACAATCATCGTGCTGTCTATTTTACCGGATTCTGCTATAAGCACATGGCCGGCATACTGCTTGTCGTCGAGCTTGGTGCCGGTAGAGAAAACATAGGTATAATCTTTCAATTCATTTCCCTCGTTAATATCGCGGATGGCATTACCAAAGTTTAGTGAATACGTGGTATTATCATCCAGCGTATCCTTGATGCGCACCGTTACATTGCGAAGTTTGAACTCCACAATGGGATTGGTTTTTAATGTGGGAGATACGATCAGGTTCTCCTGGATATTCTGTACATCTACGTATTCATTGAAATAAAAACTAATCCTTTTCTCCTTAAAATTTAATGAAGAGTCCTTAGGACTAACTTGTAGTAATACTGGCGGTAGAGTATCCCTTGGCCCGCCTGTAGGGGGAATAATGTTGGCACAACCGGAACCCAGGACCAGGATTTTAATAATCAGGAAGTTGGCCAGGATGTAAAAGATGCCTTTTTTCATTAAAAAATACTCGGGAATTTAGTTTGCAAACATAGTATATAGTTGAATGTTCAGTGGTTAAAGTTCGGCCCAGGATCGCCGCCGCTAAAAAATTTAACGATCGTCCTAACATTTTAAAATGGCTGTGAACTAAGAGTAAATATGTATCCAAGGTCTTTTGATAGATCTCATTTGTAATATTCTATAATTGGAAACGTTCTACAATTGGGAATGCCGTTTATAAACGAATCCTCGATCCATATATTCATTACACCCGAACCTATGAAAAAAAGTGCTTTCAAAATATTCATTTTAGAAGATGATGTCTGGTATGGCTCTATGTTATACCACTATTTGTCGTTGAATCCGGAGTATGAGGTAAAGCGTTTTGATTCACCAAAAGAATTCTTTTCCCGGCTGCACGAAAATCCCGATGTTATTACACTTGATTATTCTTTGCCCGATATCACTGGCGCCGAAGTATTAAAGCGCATCAAGGATTACAGCCGGAGCATACAGGTTGTTATAATTTCCGGGCAGGAAGATGTTGGCACCGCTATCAATCTATTAAAAAACGGGGCATTCGATTATATTGTTAAGGACGATGACACTAAAGACAGGCTCTGGAATGCTATCCTACATTTAAGAGAAATAGCCGGATTGAAGCAGGAAGTAGAAGATCTGCGCGTGGAAGTTGGTCGTAGGTACGATTTTTCGCAAATGATCCTTGGGAAAAGCGATGCCATCAAAAAGATTTATGCACTGATGGAAAAGGCGTGTAAAACTAATATCACCGTATCCGTAACAGGAGAAACAGGCACTGGTAAAGAAGTGGTTTCCAAAGCAATACATTATAACTCTGACCGGCACAAAATGCCATTTGTAGCAGTGAACGTTGCGGCGATTCCGCGGGAACTTATTGAAAGCGAGTTGTTTGGTCATGAAAAGGGCGCATTCACCGGGGCGGTTACAAGACGTATCGGCCGATTTGAGGAGGCTGATAAAGGAACCCTCTTCCTGGATGAGATCGGGGAACTCGATATCAATTTACAGGCTAAATTGTTGCGCGTACTGCAGGAGAAAGAGATCACGCGGGTTGGTGGTAACCAGGTAATCCCAATTAACGCCCGTATTATCGTAGCAACGCATAAGAACTTGCTGGAAGAAGTAAAACACAAGCGGTTCCGGGAAGATTTATATTATCGCCTGATAGGTTTACCAATAGAATTACCCCCTTTGCGCGACAGGGGAAGCGATATCTTAATTCTTGCCAAACACTACTGCGATCATTTTTGCAAGGAAAATAAATTGCCGAAAAAAATATTTTCAGCAGATGCCCAGCAGAAATTACTGCATTATCCTTTTCCGGGTAACGTAAGGGAACTGAAATCGATGATGGAGCTGGCAGTTGTTATGGCCGATGAAGAAACCATTGAAGCATCAAATATTACATTCAACAGCTCTGGCTCTATCTCTAATTTACTAAGCAGTGAAACCTCCCTCAAAGAGTACAACAATATGATTATTCAGCACTACCTGGATAAATATGATTCAGACGTATTGCTAGTAGCCAGGAAACTAGACATCGGTAAATCTACTATTTACCGCATGTTGAAAAATGAAGAATTAGTATTGACTTAAGAACAACAGTTGCCTACAAAAAATGGCTGAAACGAAAATGGCGAATAACGGAATTTCAGATAAACAGCAAAATCATAAATCAACGGGCAAGCGCTTAAAGAAAAAGCTGGCTGACCGGACTGGTACCAATATGTTCTTGGCAAATAATACAGATCTGATAAATAAAGGCGCACAGGCGCTGTTTTATTACAGCCATGTAGCTGTTCTCCACCTCGATTTTGATGGAAGGATTCTTTCTGTAAATCCTGCAACCTGCACACTGTTGCAATACAACGACGAAGAATTTTCTGGTAAACTCCTGCACGAATTTATGCCGGAAGAAGAACGAAGTAAACATTTTCCATCTGATCTCCCAGTTATAAAAAATCGCGAACACACGCAAATTGTACTATGCCTGCTAAATAAGCAAGACGAAAAGGTGTACCTGCTTTGTGATATAAACAACCTGGATATAGAAGATAACAATACAACACTTATCTGTTTCGCACAGGATATCACCGCCCGTGTTGTTGCGGAAGAAAAACTGGTTGAAGAGAAACGCTTAACTGAAGAATCTGCGCAGGCCAAACAAAACTTCCTTGCTAACCTGAGCCATGAAATCAGGACACCCATGAACGGCATCCTGGGTATATCCACCTTGTTAGGGAAAACGCAATTGAATGATCGCCAGCATAATTTTTTAAAGCTGATCCAGGATTCTGCTAATAACATGCTGGTTATCGTAAATGATGTGCTTGACCTTGAAAAAATAGTTGCCGGTAAACTACAGCTTGAACAGTTGTCTTTCAAAATAGTGGATAAGATAGCCAACATTGTTCAATCTTTTATTTACCGTGCCGAAGAAAAAGGGCTCGCAATCATCTACCAGAACACAATCCCTGGCAACCTGGTAGTAACAGGTGATCCCTTCCGCTTAACACAAGTATTAAATAATCTTTTGAACAATGCTCTTAAGTTTACAGAACTTGGCCGAATTATCATTAATACACGTATTCAATCGATTGTCAACGATGTTGTTAACATTGAATGCAGTATTAAAGACACTGGAATTGGCATGAACGAGAAATTCCTTAAAAAGGTTTTTGAACCTTTTGTACAGGCTAATTCAGCGACTACCCGTAAATATGGAGGTACAGGTCTTGGATTAAGCATATGTAAAAACCTGGTTGAGATACAGGATGGTACGTTATGCGTACAGAGCGAAGAAAATGTGGGATCTGTATTCAGTTTCAATGTGCCTTACCTGATTGGTCAACAGCAGGCCGTGCAGCAAGACGCCAGTCCCGAAACTAATTACAAAGTGCTTGGTAAAAAACGGGTATTGGTAGTTGAAGATATGGAGTTAAACCAGTTTATCGCCCGTCATATTATGGAATCCTGGGGATTCGAAGTAAGCATCGCCAGCGATGGCCACAAGGCAATTGAGCTGATAAAACATAATGATTATGATCTCGTGTTAATGGATATTCAAATGCCGGAATTGAATGGCATGGCGGCTACACGTCAAATCAGGAGAATGGGCGATCCGCAGAAAGCCAATCTCCCCATTATTGCCTTAACAGGCAATTCCGTAAATACTGAAGGTGAAAAGTATATGGCTGCGGGAATGAACGACTATTTGTCAAAGCCATTATCCGAAGCAAAATTATTCGAGGTAGTTTCTGCCAATCTTAAAAATGATAATATAAATC
>JBBPYM010000047.1:0-5554 GCA_038199905.1 Chitinophagales bacterium
ATTACAACAACGTACCTGGTTGTACTTATTGCACACCTGAAATTGCGTCGGTTGGTTACACGGAAGCCGCAGCAAAAGCCGCGGGTTACGAGATCAAAGTAGGCAAGTTTCCATTAAGTGCTTCAGGCAAAGCAAGCGCGGCAGGCGCCACCGAAGGATTTATAAAGGTAATCTTCGACGCTAAATACGGCGAATGGTTAGGAACGCATATGATCGGCTATAACGTAACAGAGATCATTGCCCAAACTGTAACAGCACGCACTCTGGAGACCACTTACCAGGAAGTTCTTAATAGCATACACCCACACCCAACAATCAGTGAAAGCGTGAGAGACGCGATTGAAGTGGCATATGGCGAAGCAATTCACCTCTAATTAATTGATCGTAATTTAACAAGGCCTGTGGATATCTTCAGATTGATGTTCGCAGGCCTTTTCATTTGGCCAACTATACTGGGTGACAAAAGTACCTTTAAATATTGTCCACTTTAACCCTTAACAAAGTCCTTCACCATGGCTTTTCTCTGGGAATTTGAAAGCTTTTATGGCCATCGTGACGTTGTCATTGCCGGTGACGGTATGGCTGGACTGTGAAGCGCATCTTATCTTAAAGTCCTGAATCCTTCCCTGCAAATGGTGCTCGAACCTGATCAGCAGCTCTGGAAATATCAATTCTTCAAAAACCTCGCAGGTACGCCATCACCACTTTTAATAAAATAAACCCCGGTTTTAAGCTGACTGATATTAACTGAAACCCGGTGACCAGTGATAGTTGAGGAGATTAACGGCTGCCCGGTGTAGTTATAGATAATGACTGTTTTCGTTGTTTCATTACCGTAACCAGCGAAGTCAATAGTGATCGTTGAATGTGCCGGGCTCGGATAAGCACTTATTGATTTTACTGTTAATGAAGGAGTCGGTATTGCTTCACCCTTAATTATCGCTTTTCCTATAATAGCATTTGATGAAAGTATCGCGCTGCGCTGACCTGCATTAATAAACAATGCCCTCATGCGCTCGCACTGTCCCTTTGTAAACATAAACATCCCTGCATCCTCTGTAAGGTCCATAAAATTCATGTACATATCCCCGTGACCATTCATCTCGCAGGTAAACTTTTCGCCAGTTGGTCTGCCCCTGTTGGATGATCTTTGTTTTGGTGTATCATCAACCTCATCGTCTCCGCAGTAAGCATCACCCCAGATATGCTTAAGGTTAAGCCAATGGCCAATCTCGTGAGTGGCTGTTCTGCCCAGGTTAAACGGCGCGGAAACACTGCCAGTTGTACCAAAAGCCGTGTATTGTATAACTACACCGTCCTTGTCAGCAGGACCGCCCACAGTGCTTGTATAACCCAAAATGCCGCCAGCCAGGTTACCTATCCAAATATTAAGGTATTTGTTTTTATCCCAGGCATCATCACCACCAATCTTAGTGGATTTGATCCTGTCATCTGTACCAAACATTTTGATTGAAGTTGATTTTCTTACAATACCTGTGGTAGCATATCCAGTTGGATCAACCCTCGCAAGTTGAAACTCGAAACCGGCATCACCAGCAAGTTGCGCAAAGTAGGCAGGTATGTTTTTGGTATCCTCATTCTTTCCCCTGTAATCTTTATTAAGCACATCGAGCTGGGAAAAAATCTGTGCGTCGCTGATATTTTGCTGGGGAGTATTATAAACTACATGAACAACAACGGGTATTGTAATAATACTGGTTGTTGCAGGCGCAGGTGACTGTATATTTATATTGGCAGTGACGTTAAGAGGGCCTATCTGGGCTAAAGCAAAGATTGATTGAGTTATTAAGATCAGTAAGGGTAGCATTCTTTTCATCGAGACATCTTTTGGGGTTTGCAACAGGTCATCACGAGATATTGGAGTATTACCAGGTTTCGGTTATCAAAAACACCTGGTTGTTGAAACAGGTATTAGAATAATCAAGCCGAAATTTATACCGGGTATAAATTACAAGGTCGCAGGAAGGATAAATGGATAACAGAGGCCAGCTAGAAATTACTTTCGTGAAAAGCCCGACGGGTGGTTTTGAAAGGATAGATGGATGAATACTGTGTAAAAGAAAGGTTTTTTTAGGAATATTCAAATCAGATGCGGATAATTTTAGCAAATTGTTCCGGTGATCTCCTCAATGGAATTGTACATTTGTGCATTATCAGATTTACATGAAAAATTTTTTTGCATTTGTATTAGGAGTGATTTTTTTGGGATCTTGTTCCAATAATGGGAATGATGGAGACGAAAATGGGAATACTGAAAACAGTTCAAACCCTGCTCCCGCAATCGTCAATTATTCCATCGTCAATATATTCCCGCATGATACGGCGGCGTTTACAGAAGGACTGCTGGTACATGAAGGGCAGCTATACGAGAGCACGGGTGGCCAGGCAGAGTCGAACAATTACAAATCCTGGTTTGGACCAGTGGATATTAAAACAGGTAAATTTCAACAAAAGGTAATGTTGGATCCCCGCTATTTTGGCGAGGGCATTAATATCATTGGCGGCAAACTATACCAGCTGACCTGGCAAGATTCTATAGGATTTGTGTATGATGCTAAAACGTTTAAAAAAATTAAAGACTTCCGAATTAACGGAGAAGGATGGTCACTCACAAATGATGGCACAAACCTGATCATGAGTGATGGCACCAGTAACCTGCAGTATCTCGATCCCGAAACTTTAAGGGTACAAAAGATTTTGGGTGTGCAGGATAACAACGGCCCCGTAGGAAATATCAACGAACTTGAATACATCAAAGGATTTATCTACGCCAATCAATATGGCACGAGCTACATCCTGAAAATTGATCCTGGAAGCGGCAAGGTAGTGGGTAAGCTTGATTTTACTTCTCTTAATAACGAATTGAAAGTTAAACATCCCTACGCGCTCGAAATGAATGGGATCGCCTACGATTCCGCGGCTAATAAAATCTATGTAACCGGCAAAGCCTGGCCGAATTTGTATGAGGTGAGGTTTTAGGATTGGATTGGGGTAAGAGTTTTAATTCAGTTTGACCTGGGAGGTTTGGGAGTTCCTGTCGAAGAGTAATAATCAACAGTGCGCTTAATTATGTTTGATGCCTCGCCTTTTCGAGAGACTTTTTTGCCAGTGCGCGAAACGGTGACTCGTCTGGAGCTAAGCTTGCACTAGCTTATTAAAGATTTCAATCCTTTCCATCTTACTATCAGCATATTGGCAATTATAAGCAATCACATTTCTGAGACGCTTGTAAATCTTTGAAAGGAGTGCGATCCGGAGGAGCCCTAATTAGATAATTAGCCTATAGCAAATATCCCTTACCTCCTGCTTTTTACTACCTGATAAAACTAATATTGGGTAACAGCGTTTTGAGAGTATGCATTCGATGCTGCAACTTTATTTAGAAAAAGTGTCATCTCAGATGGAGCACAGGTGCTCACCTTGCCATCACTGAGCAAACAAAGAGTGTAATAAACAATTTGGAAATCTAATAACAAAGAGTAATTTTTAATATAGCTTATATCGAATTGAGTTCTCTGAATAATTTGTTTCACATTATGGGCATAACCAAATTTGATCATCCCCAGTGATGTAAGGCCTGGCTTCACTTGGTGGATGAGTTTAAAATCCGGACACTTTGCCGACACTTTATCAATATAATGTTTTCTTTCCGGCCGGGGTCCAACCAGGCTCATATCTCCCATGAGTATGTTTAATAGTTGAGGTAATTCATCCAATTTCCATTTCCTGATGGTACCACCCCATTTAGTAATTCGACAATCATTAATAGAAGATAGTACCGGCCCGTTCATTTCGGAATGCTGGTACATACTGCGAAATTTAAATATAGTAAATGGCATTCCGTGGCGCCCAATCCTTTCCTGTGAATAAAAAATTGGCCCCTTTGAATCAAGCATAATTTTGATGGCAACATAAATCATTAAAGGAGAAAGAAATAGTAGTCCTGAAAATGCCGCTGTAATATCCAACAATCGCTTAATAATCTTTTGCCAGCTAAAGATTTTCATTTTTATCAGAGCATGATTTTCATAATAAATTAGCATGTCATCATCCATCGTTATTACATGTAATCAATTGTGTTTCGGTTCAATTACGTACGGATAGATTTTTAGGTCGATTGTCAAGAGCAATCGTCAAACAATAGAACCCGGCCAGATCATACTGCATCGTTAACTCTTGCGAAAGTACCGGAAAGACATTAAGCAAATCTTATGTTTCTGCAAGTATTACAATAGTTAGGTATTAGAAACAGTATAATCCTCACGTCATCAGATTCTGAAAGTAACATTCATAATTACGATTAGAACGTTACTTTAAAATACCATCACTTTTTTACTATATAATCTCTCTCCATGACTTTCTATTGAAAGCAGGTAAATGCCTTTTTTCAGCGATTTCTCAACTTTATAAGTGCTTATTTCTTTAGTCAACGATACGGATTGCGATGCAATTAGACTACCCTCCATGCTATACAGTTTAATTAATCCACTCGCTGGAGCTGCACCTGAAGCCTGAACATAAATAAAGTTTTGTTGCAAATAGTTAATGGCTTTGAAATTTTGATTTGCATTTCCTGTCACCCGAATAGTCTTATAATAACTTTTGCGTCCATCCCGATCAGTTTGTGATATCCTGTAGTAGCCGTTACTATATGGTTGTTGATCTGTGAAACTATAGTAGTACTTAGAATTTTTTATTTCTTCATGGGCCTTTACGTTAGTTAAGGCTTCAAATTTTCTGCTGTCTCTGCTTTTTTCAATAGTGAAGAAACCATTATTCAATTCATTTACGGTATTCCATTCAAGTAATACCTTTTCACCGATAGGCCTGCCACTAAAGGACAGCCAGGTTACAGGCAGTGTACCGTCAGTATTCATCGTGGTAGTTATTCCTGCAGTGCTTAGAGCGCCGTTCTCGGTCAGTGCTCTTCCCGCGAGGAGAACGCCTGTTTGTAAATCTATCGCGCCGGCAACAATCATTGTTCCTGTGAAGAGCGAATTCGCTGCAACCGTAACAGCACCAGTTACTTTCCAATACACATTTTTAGCCTGGGCTCCATTGATTAGAATAACCTTTGCATTAGTGCTTGTAGAAAAAGCCCCGCTTACTTTGATGACAAATACAGCATCGGGATTATTTTGAGCATTAAGGAAAACCGTATCTGTAAGTACAGTGGCTGCATTCAGCAGGTAAGTATGTGGAGTAAGCACCAAACTGTATCCAAAATCCGCTGGGTATAACAACTCAATATCTGGACTAAGACCATTGAGATAATCATAAACCATTAATAAATCATTAGAACACCCCTGTGTAAAATAATCCGGGCTAGGGTGTATCATACCTGATACATTTAAGGGATTAAATCCAGTGGGCCCGCTGGTGTTACTGCCTACGTCACCTGTGACGTGGGTAGTGCCACTGTTTGCAACATCTCCGATACTGGTAAATAAACCGAAGTTGGCGGTAGTACGAAGATCGGGAGCAGCAGGACCATTCAATACCGGACTTCCGCATCCTACGGGAGTATATGCCA
>JBBPYM010000048.1:0-2593 GCA_038199905.1 Chitinophagales bacterium
AGAGAAAAAACAATGCCCAGCGTACTACCTTCATGAAGAAAACCGATTTCAATATTAAAAAACCGCAATCCAATGCTTATCAGGTAGAATACAGCAATGCCCATCGTAGCAGTGATGATAACGGATTTAAACCTTTCCGTAGCTTTAATAATCCTGAAACGATAAAGCACAAACATCGCTATCACGGTACCAAAAGTTAAGGCAACGGCTTGCATCACAATGCCGGGTGCTATCTTGTCAAAAATGTGATTATAGGTAACAGAAATGCCGCCTACAAATAATCCTTCAAGCAAGGCATAAATTGGAGCAAGAAAAGAGGCCCACATTGGTTTAAAAATTGTAACTATCGCAACTCCCAAACCGCCCAATGCACCAATCCATATCCAGGAACTTATGTCCTTACCCTGCGAGGCAGCGTTCCAGGTACAGGAGGCAGCAACAATCACAAGCACACATAGAAGAAAAAACTTGTTCAGTGTGCCACGTTCGGTCATCACTTCTGATTCACTCAGCGCATATCCACCTTCAAATGTTTTATCATTTAAGGCTGGATTTCCTGATTTTAAAATAGCCATATTCGTAATTTTTTAAGGACTAAATTATAAAATTGAATTGAATGCTTTTAGTTAAAGTTGAATTAGAACACTGGCTCCTTAAAGCAACCTAAGATTTCTGATCATCGCCCGGGGGCTTGTTGTTATCTTGGCCGGGTGGATTTCTCGGCTCCCGTTGCTCGCGGGGAGCGCGCTCCTGCCTCGGTGGTCTTGCACCCTGGGGACCTTGTTGGCTTCCAGGTCCCTGTGGCCCCTGGGGCCTTGGTGGTGATCCGGGATTTTGCCCTTTTGATGGACCTTGTGGCCTTTGTGGTTGTTGAGGCCGTGGCAAACCCGGCGGTCCCTGCTGCCTGCCCTGCGGCGGCGGACCTTGTGGTCTTTGAGGTCCTTGTCCCTGTTGCGGGCCCCTGGCATTGGTATTTCCCTGGGAACGATTAATATCCCTTTGATCACCCCGCGAAGGCCTGTCATGCTGCTGCCTTTTTTTACGGTCCGATTTATCCAGGCTTCTTAAACTGATCTGTCCTACCACATCTACAAATTCCGGTTCAACTTCTTTTGGCTTGCCGGTGGTAACTTCCACAGGCTCCAGCTCTTCGGGTATAATTCCCTGGCTGTTTAATTGTTTGATCTTTTTAACCCTTTCAATGGTAAGCGGGTAATGTTTACTGCTCTCCTGTAAAATATACCACATCAGGTTCTTAAAAATATCTTTTTTGATAAGAATTGCGGTACCCCTCGCTACTTGTATGGTGTCGGCATTTTCTGGAAAATGCTGCAAGGCATCAAGATAAGTATCGAGTTCGTAGTTAAGACAGCATTTCAATCGGCCACATTGACCACTTAGTTTTGTTTGGTTGATCGAGAGGTTCTGGTAACGGGCAGCAGTGGTATTAACGCTTTTGAACTCCGTTAACCAGGTACTGCAGCAAAGTTCCCTGCCGCAGCTTCCAATTCCACCTACTTTACCGGCTTCCTGCCTTGCCCCTATCTGGCGCATTTCCACCTTCACTTTAAATTCGGAGGCGAGTATCTTGATCAACTCTCGGAAGTCTACCCTGTCGTCAGCAATATAAAAGAAAGTGGCTTTTCGACCATCAGACTGGAATTCTACTTCAGACATCTTCATATCCAGTCTTAACTGGCGTGTAATAGCCCTGGCACGGATTACCGCTTCTTTTTCCCTGGCCTTATTAACCTTCATCATTTCGATGTCTTTCTCAGTGGAACGGCGCAATACTCTTTTCATTTCAGTGCTGAATTCATCAACACCCTTCTTTTTCATTTGCAGCCTTACCATCTCGCCACTAAGCGTTACTTCACCTACATCAAACCCGCTTACACCTTCAATGGTTACCATTTCGCCCTTTTCAAACCATTGCAGCGTGTTATTCCGATAGAAATCTTTACGACTGCCATTGTTGAAAGACATTTCAATCACTTTACAATTACTTTCCGGGTCAGCAAAAGGCAGGTTTAATAACCAATCATGTACATTCAGGCGATTACATCCACCTGTGCTACATCCTCCATTGCTTTTACATCCGTTTGGTGTTCCGGTACCGCAACTAGTGCATCCCATATATTGACTAAATTAATAGTTGTTAAACAATAAAGTAAAGAAGGGAAGAAATAGTGAGAGGCAGTTACAAAGAATGAAACTCCGGTTGGATCGCCCGTACAAAATTATTGGATATCAGCAGAGGTTATTGCTAAACTGCTGTTCCATGAGTGACACAACTACATTCTATATGATGAAATACTTCAAAATTAACACTACCTGCCCCACATATTCTTTTCCACTTACATTACCGACCCCCATTTAGGAATCTATTTACAAATATAGCGTTTAATTGCAGATAGTTTTTTAAAGAGCAAAATGGCCCTATGATCAGAAACTTCATCTTCCTGGGAGGCTTTACCAGGAGGAAACAAGTGCATTGTCTCTTATAATATGATATAATTTTATGGTAAGTGCATGAAACAACATCTTCCCATGTGCGTTTCGCTCGATATACCAGGTGGCTTTATCCAGCTCC
>JBBPYM010000049.1:0-6415 GCA_038199905.1 Chitinophagales bacterium
TGAATCGCATGATCATGCTGTACACCACCGATTCCCTGGAACAGGATTTCTTTTTTATCTGCCTTATCATCACCATCAGTATCTGTCAGTACAAATACATTCGGACTACAGGATACTATTACCTTGTTGCCCAAAACCGCGATACCCAAAGCCGCATTTATAGAGGTATCCTGGTAAAATACTTTGCTTGTATCCGCTTTCCCATCACCGTTAGTATCTTCCAGGATCAGGATCCTGTCTCCAACTTCCTTTACCGGTTGATCAGGATGAAGCGTGATCCGGTAGTTATAGCCTTCCGTTATCCATACCCTTCCTTTATGATCAATATCCAGGTTGGTGGGATTGGTCATCATGGGTTCGCTGGCAAAAAGAGAGATATCAAGACCATCGGCAACCTTTAAACCACTGATGGCGTTTTCTGGCAATCGCCGCTGTTCGTCGGTAAATTTGGTTCTGTCAACATCAATTTTGCGGGAGGGTCCGCCGCAGGAAGCGAGTATTACAAATGTTGCAAGCAATAAGTAGTTATGGCTTTTCAGGAAGATTTTCAAGGCAATCGTTTTAAGTATTTTTTAAAGAGGTTTCGGGAGAAGCAACAAGGCAATTTTGTTGTAGCTCGCTGACAAAGATGTGTTTATCACGGACGTATGGGCTGCTCTACTGTTTAAAAAAACAGCTTTATTGTACAAATAATGTGGTTTTGGCGCAGTCACCCGATAATATTGGTTCTGACTCGTTGTCAAGTACCTGAGTGATTCTTTTTAACCACAGAGTCACTCTCTGTGGTTAATTTTTGGAAGATAAGATATGGACCATTCACCCAAGACTCAATGTTGCGACAACAGATCCTTTTTATATTCTTGCTGGAACGCAAAAGGCGTTTTCCCGAATTCCTTTTTAAAAGATTTGATAAAATATGACTGGCTCTGTATGCCAACTTTATACATTGTTTGCAATGCCGTTACATCTTCAGTCACCAAAATTTTAGCAGCTTTTTTCAGTCGCAGCATGAGGATGAATTCCCCCAGGGTTTGGCCGGTGATACTTTTAATTTTCGTATAAAGATTTGAGCGGCTTATTCCCACCTGTCGGGTGATCCAGTCAATCTCGAGGTCTGTATTGTCAATATTGTCCTCAATGATAGTTATCAGAGAATCAATAAACATCTTTTCATTGGTATTGTGAACCAGTTCACGGGTTTCTGCAAAAACGTCCTTCGAGTAACGTTCTTTGATCCTGGTGCGGGCCTCAATGACATTCCTGATAGTAACCTGCAGTAACTTCATACTAAACGGCTTGGGGAAATATATGTCTGCACCATATTCTGCACTTTCCAATTGGGTTTCGGCAGATGTAAGGGCTGTGATAAGAATAAATGGAATATGGTTGATAGAAAGGTCTCTTTTTACATCTACGCAAAATTCAATACCGTTTTTTACAGGCATCAGCAGATCGCTAACGATGAGCTCGGGCAAAAATTCCTTTGTTTTTTCTAAAGCTTCGGCTCCGTTTACTGCAAGTACAATTTCATAATCGTCCGCAAGACTGTCATAAATAAAAGCCCTCATCTCATTATTATCTTCAGCAATTAATATCCTGCATTTTTGACCGTCCTTTTTTGTCTTCTCACACCGGTCCTCTCTTTCTTCAATGGAAAAATTAAGGTTTTTAATATGAGCGGCAATACTGTTCGGTTCCCGTTGGTATTCGTCCGCAATGGCGATCTCATGATTGGTATATATTTCCCGTCCATATGGCAAGCCGATCAAAAACTGTGTGCCCTTATTTCGTTCACTAAAAACCCTGATCTCGCAGTAATGCTGTAGCGCCAGTGTACGAACAAGCGCCAGGCCCACGCCAGATCCAAGGTGTTTTTCCTGGTCTGATTCATGAATGCGGTAATAACGATCGAAGATATTACTAATGGAGGAGGCCGAGATTCCTATGCCCGAGTCGGAAATCTTGATCCAGGCATATTTTTCGGCGATTTTATCCGGCTTAATACAATATTCTGCCGTGAACACGGGTTCGAAACCGGCTAAATCTCTTAAAAGCTCAACCTGGATGTTGCCACCGTCTACTGTGTATTTAAATGCATTGGAAATAAGGTTGATCAATATCTTTTCAAGTACGCATTGGTCAAACCAGACATCATTCAAAGCTGTATTGGCCTTAACAGTGTACCAGATATTTTTGCGTATTGCCACTTCTTCAAACTCATAAGAAATAGATTTCACGAATTCATTAAGATCTCCGTTAACAGCTTTTAGCCTGATGCTTTGTGACTCAACCTTCCTGAAATCCATCAGCTCGTTGATCAGCGCGAGTAATCTTTTAGTATTCTTATTAATTAACTGCAAGAGATTTTGTTGCTGAACCAGGGATATGGTTTCATTTAGCATTTTTTCTGTTGGGCCCAGAATAAGCGTCAGCGGCGTTCTGAATTCATGAGAGATATTTGTAAAGAACTGAAGGCGTAACTGGTGCAGTTCCTCCATTTTCTGCTCTTCCATAACATGTAGCTCCAGGTTCTTCTTCAATTTATACATCCGCGTATTGTAATAATAGATCCCGAATATTACTATGACTAATAAAACAATATAGCTGGTATATGCTGCAGTGGTTTTCCACCACGGCGGGGCAACCTCAATAAGCAGCCCCGCACCTGTTGATAGCCATTCATCATTGTTAGAAGAAGCCTCAACGACAAAATTATATTTACCATAATTCAGGTTACTGAAATAGGCCGTACGCTGTGAAGCGTTTACATACACCCAGTCTTTGCTATAACCTTCCAGTTTATACCTGTAATGACACCTTTCTGGATTCGGAAAATAAAATGCCGCAAATTTTATAGCGAAGTTATTTTCAAGATAATTAAGCCTGACAGCGCGCGTGTAGGTGATCGCATTTTGAAGAATTGAATTTTCAGCCTCCTCCTTTTCAACCTTAACATGTTTGTTATCCACAATCAGGTCTGTAAGAATAACAGGAAGCCTGATACGATCTTCCCGTATCTCATCGGGGTTGAAATATATTACGCCGTTGATCCCACCAAAATACATTCTGTTCTTGCCTTTATGAGCAGAGCCGTTTTTGAAACTGCTTAACTGAAATCCATCCTTAACTCCGAAGGCATCAAACTTTTCTTTCTTCGGGTCAAATGTCATTAAATTTTTCCCCCCGAGCCACAGTTTACCATGGCTGTCCATCAGCATACCTTCAATATCATAAACAGGCATGCCATTGAATTGTGTATACTGCTTCACCCTATAACTCCCATCTTTATTCTGAATGATTTTGTTGAGTCCACCACTACCAAGGGTTCCCGCCCAGATGGTATGATCATTTTCACGCAGGATCGGCCATATATACGATGAGCTAAGGTCTGACCCGTTTTTTTGGTTGCTGGTATAATGACGAATGCTTTTTATTAACCCCGTAGTATCCAGTAACACCTGGTCGAGCCCCTTATCTGTGCCTATTAATACTTCAGGCGATCTGCCATCAGTGTACACAAAAGTTACCCTGTCTGAAGATATTGAATACACCTGTTCACCAGCCACAGTTATATTTTCCACCAGGTAGTCTCCCTTCCCTGTATGTTTTATCCTGCTGAGCCCATTGTCCCAGGTCCCCGCCCAAACCTGACCATAAATATCAATCGTTAGGCAGCCCACCTCGTTATTCTCAGGAATACCTGATTTGCCCGTACTCATTTTTATTTTCTCGAAAATCCCCGCCGGTGAAAGTTTATCAATCCCGTTGTTGCTTCCTATCCATAAGTTCCCATGGTCATCTTTTGCCAATGACATAATACTATTGCCACTTAGCCCGGCTTTATTAGCAGGGTTATGTACATAATTCTTATAAATACCGGTAGCAAAATCGTAATAGTTCAGTCCATCAGATTGTGTGCCGATCCATAAATTTTCTTTGTCGTCCTCCAATAAGGAGCGAACATAATTTCCCGATAGAGAATTGTTTTTCAGGGGATCTTTTCTTAACGACATAAACCTTTTTTGGTTAAGGTCGATCATATTCACGCCTCCCCATGATGTGGATATCCATAAGCAACCCGCCTTATCTTTATACAGGCTGTTTATACGGTTGGATGTAATACTCGATTTATTGTTCCACTCCGAGGCCTGGAATCCCTGGTACTTGTAGTTTCCGCCAGGTGATTCCGAAACCAGGAAAAGTCCGTTGTTGGTACCAACCCAGTACTTTGATCCCGGCTGTTCCTGTATACAATAAACCTTTGTGAGTCCATTGCCCGATAAAAATGATTTTACGTTTGATGGACCCAATGGCACCCATTTTTCCTTCACTGGTATATTAGTGGCATGCAGCGCATCAAGATTGACTACCAGGAAACCATTTACCATGCCAACCAAAAGTGTGTTTCCATTACCGGCCTGCATACTCATTATATCGGTCAGTTTTCGACCATTCATCAGATTAGTGACCCTCTTAACACTTTTTCCCGGATTACTATAAACATAGAAGCCGGAATCTGTCGCGAACCATACATTGCCATTGTCATCTTCTGCCATTGCAAGACAGACAATATTTTGTTTATGAAAAGGCGGAAAAGAATGACTTGCCAGTTTACCATCTGCACCTATCCTGGCAGCATTGATTTTTCCTGATGCGTTAGTATAAAATAAGATGTTTCCTTTGGTAAGCAATAAATTGGATATCGACTTTTCAAGTGACGATCGTGCCTCAGGATCAGCAACTGCAACTTCTTCATATGTCTCAGTTTCCAGGTTGAAACAAGTAAGTCCAGCCTCGGTTCCGATCCATAGCCTGGTGCCGGAATTATCTGTAATGATTTTGCTGATACGGTTTAAATATGCATTTGCCTTGGGATGAGTTCGATTATAAAAACTTTTGACCTCGTATCCATCAAATCTATCCAGGCCATATAAAGTGCCCACCCATATAAAACCTGTTTTATCCTGTAATATCGAAGTGGCATCCGTATGAGATAGGCCTTCCTCAATGGTGATGTGTTTCACCAGATAATTAAAATCCTGGGCAACGGACTTTATTGCATACAATGTAGTAATGGTACATACCAATGTAAACGCATACAGGTTTTTCATCCTCATGGCAAGCACCGTTAAAGAATTCGGAATTAGAAGTTAAACATGATGATTTGCATTAGTCAATTCCAACATGCTAGAATACCAAATTAAGTAAATTTTATTTGCTGAAGGAAAAATATACAGTATCACTGCAGCCTGAATATTAATGAGAAGATAATGACTGATTAGCGTGGAAGGACTCAACAGATGGTGGCTTATAATGGACATAAACCAGCTGGGCAAATATGTAAAACTGACATATTTAAAAGCATTTTATTTGTGTCGTTTTCAGGAACATCGGATTCTACGGGTAATAAAATGCATCCTTGCGCCAAAGTAAAACGGGATTTCCACGTCCCAGCGGAACGTACGGTAGGTAGAAAAAAACATGCCCACATTCCTCTCTGTTCTAGCGCAACAGAAGATGCGACCGGGGACATGCGTGTAAATTGTGATTGCAAAATATCAATGTTCACATAATTGCCACAATTGATAGCACCCTATTTTGGGCCGGGGCTGACTAAAAAGCCATTGATTCAAATTTTAAAATGCGAAATATTTTTAGATCAAACACTTTTAGTCACCCCGAGATTTCTAAACTATTGTTTTTCTACCCACCTATCGGGGCTGACTAAAAAGGGACTAATAGCATGCCTCTGTAAAACACGAGCTCCACGTTCCAGCGGAACGTACGGTGGGTAGAAAGCAACCCCACATTGATCTCTGTTCCAGCGGAACAGAAGAAGTTGCTAGACCATGTAGTGCATTGCGTACAAATTCCTTAGGGCACATTCATCGCATACGATCGAGCGATGTTTCTTTCAACAGCATTATTGTAAAAGTATTGCCATGGAAAAAAATCAATAATCAATCAATCAGACATCCAGAATTTTTCAGTACCGTATCCATCTTATTAAACCTCTTGTATCCTCATCCAGTCAAAAAATCAAGCCGAAAAAAATTGGTGATACCAGTCCCTAATTCCACTACTGGAAAACTTACACATCATTACTCAAATCAGTAAATTGATGCTCACGACGAGGTATAAACGCTTGCTACAGCAGTGTATAGGCATTAATTTTAGCCTGATTCCGGCAGTGCAGTCTTCCACCCGAACTATATTCTGGCAGCAACATCCGAGTAATTATTACCCCTAAATGTCCCTGATCTTAATCAATCACATGTGTAATATCGACAGTTTTACTCGATTATCCCGTGGCACCTTCTTTGAACTTATGGACTAAATCTTATTAGATCATGAAAAGACTTGTTACAGGAATTGGTTTTCTGTTTTTTGCCCTTGCGTTTGCAAGCGCTCAGAA
>JBBPYM010000050.1:0-2917 GCA_038199905.1 Chitinophagales bacterium
AAAGTAAAAATTAACAGTGCACGAGTTTTCGCGAATGGCACCAACTTGTTTTCATGGGATAAGTTAGAGTATGGTGATCCTGAAACCGCCCAGGGTTATGTTGGTTACCCATCGATCAGGACAGTAAGTGTTGGCGTTAAACTGGGATTTTAAGTTTATTAATTATTAAACGATTCAGATGAAAGCTACTCTTTGTATATTTTTCATGGTGATAACTTTTAGTTCCTGTAAAAAGAACCTCGAGCGGGACATTGTCGCGGATCTTTCAGAACAGCAGGTTATCACTTCTTACGATTTTACCCGGTCGAGGGTGAATGCCATCTACAGTGTTCTCCCCGATGGTTTTACGCCGATCAGCGGTGCGATGTATGCGTCTGCAACCGACGATGCCGAACATACGCTGGAAACTTCTGGTATTCAAAAATTTAACACCGGTGCCTGGAACGCGTATGATAATCCGGATGGCGCCTGGAACATGTTTTACCGCGGCATACGCAAGGCAAACGAACTGTTATTAACTGCAGACAGCGTAAACCTGGATCCCTACCGGCTGGACCCCGATCCTACACAACAAACAGTGTATAAAACAAGACTGGAAGAAATTAAACGCTGGAAATATGAAGTGCGTTTTTTAAGGGCCTTCTTTTATTTTGAGCTGATCAAACGTTATGGCGGCGTGCCATTGGTAACACAGGTTTTTACACTGGATGATGATCCACAACAAGTGAAACGTAATACGCTGGCAGAATGTATCCAGTTTATTTCCAATGAATGCGACTCTACAGCCAGTGTGCTGCCGGTAACCTATGGCACCGGTGATCTTGGCAGGATAACCAAAGGAGCTTCACTGGCCTTAAAAAGCCGGTTGTTATTATACGCGGCAAGCGACCTCTACAATACACCATCCTGGGCAGGTGGTTATGGCAATGCCGAACTGATATCACTGCCTGCAGGTGACAGGGCGGCCCGATGGAAAGCCGCCGCCGACGCTGCTAAAGCAGTTTTAGATTTGCCAGGAACTGGCTATGCACTGCATACAAGTTATGCGGCGCTTTTTAAAACTTTTAATAGTGCAGAGATAATTTTAACGCGCAGAAGCGCGGCGACCAATACATTTGAAAAAGCCTCCTACCCTGTTGGCTACGACCTGGGGCAGAGCGGCACCACGCCATCTCAAAACCTGGTAGACGCGTACGAGGTTAAAGTGAATGCCACAACAAGCGTGCCTTTCGACTGGAATAATCCCGCGCATGCGGCAAATCCATACTTAAACCGTGACCCACGTCTTGCCCTAAGCGTGCTGTTAAACAATACCACCTTCAAAGGTCGTCCGGTGGAAGCCTGGGCCGGCGGTTTAGATGGCAAAGGAAAAGAACGCGCGACAAAAACAGGCTATTACCTGCGTAAATATGTAGATGAAAATGTAAACCTGCTGACCAATACCACCAGTATTCATAGCTGGATAATTTTCCGGCTTGCGGAAATGTACCTCAACTATGCAGAGGCGCTTAATGAATACAGTCCGGGTCATGCAGACATTAAGATGAACATTGATCGTGTGCGGGCAAGAACTGGGATCGCCATGCCGCCAATGCCAACGGGCTTATCGCAGGCTGTGGTAAGGGAAAAGATACGTAATGAAAGAAGGATAGAATTCGCGTTTGAGGGTCACCGTGCCTGGGATCTGCGCAGGTGGATGCAGGCGCCTGTTTACCTGGCCGCCCCGCTCGAAGGTATTGACATCAACAAAACAGGTACGAATGCTTTTACCTACACACCCGTCACGGTGGAGACACGTAACTTTCAAACCAGAATGTATTTGTACCCTATCCCCCAGGGTGAGATAATGATCGATAACCTTTTGGTGCAAAACCCGCTTTGGTAGAGCGTACATAAATAATCATTCATTCGAGATTAAGTTTACTGATATGACCAACATAAAATTTTTAAAGCGAAACAACTCATTATTCCTGGTCGCGTTATTTGCCGTTAGTGCAGGGTTTTCATCCTGCAACAAATACAAAGAAATTACGCCGGCCAGTTACCCTGACCAGACCATCTATATGCCAGCGGCAAATGCGTTTTACGAGATCAATAGCATCATACCCGTTAATACCAACAGTGTTCCGACCCCTGGCCAGCCCTTTAAGTACACCATCGACCTTACAAAAAGGGAATTTACAGTGCCACTGTCTGTGGTAAGAGGTGGACTAAATAATAACGACGAATTTAATGTTGATGTTATGGCCAACACCGATACAATTTCCAAACTTGTCACCGGTGGTCAGTTAAGCAACGTTACGGTTCTGTCAGCGGATAAATATTCGGTACCGGCAGTGGTGACGATGTCGAAGGGGAAGGAATATGCCCCGATAAATATCACGATCAAACTTGATTCATTGAGGAACAACGCAGGGAAGAGATTTGCGGTGGGTATCAGTATATCGAGCAAAGACAAAATGTCGAACCCAAAACTTAGCACAACGATTTTGATCATCGATGCAAAAATCATCAAACCTGTTGCAGACTTCAGTATCAAGGCGGATGTAACTAATATTAAAAAAATACTTTTTACAAATGTGTCGGCTTCATCGGTTAGTTATTCCTGGAACTTTGGTGATGGTTCCGCTATTTCTACCGAACAGTCTCCAGCACACGTTTTTCCTGCTGCAGGAACCTATACGGTTACGCTTACATCCATCGGTATTACTGGTGCCGATGATAAATCTACCAAATCAATCGCCGTGAAAGTTTTATAGGTAGATAAGAAACTGACGACATCCAGGTGTAGGCTTCCGGTTTGTTACTTCCAGATACTCTTCATATTATTATAGGTCAGTGACTTTATCTTGAATCCTTCTGAGGATTGTATATTAATTTTTGATAAGAGGGAATCAGGAAAAAATATTTCCGTCAT
>JBBPYM010000051.1:0-9599 GCA_038199905.1 Chitinophagales bacterium
CAGGATCGTTGGCCCCTGAACTCTGTCCGCTCATTTCCTTGCCGGACAACAGGGGAACTTTAACCTGAACGACAAATTAGGTTACATGGCTCTCTCATCCATTAGGTATTAAAAAAAACGCACGCCTCGTGGCGTACCAGAGGACGCAAAGAGGAAGCGTCCTCCTTTGCGGTTAAAAGAAACTTACACAGCAACCACTTTCCCCATAGCCGCCTGCTTCATTTTATAAGTCACCTCCGCCCCCAGGTACCTTTCAATACCCGCTTCAATCAAATATATCAATGGTGTTAAAACCACCGCCATTGTAAACTTATAAGCATAGTTAACCAAACATATCGCCAGCACCAGTTGCCAGCTCCAGTTATTGCCAATCTTAAATGCGATAAACAACACGATAAAACTGTCTATAAACTGAGAAACAACTGTTGATCCCGTTGCGCGCAGCCAGATCCATTTTTCCCCGGTGGCTGCCTTGATCTTGTGGAAAACTGTTACATCAACAAGCTGGCTCACCAGGAAAGCCACCAGGCTACCCACGATGATCCACATGCCCTGTCCAAAAATACCATTGAATGCCACCTGCATATCCGGAATGACCGGCGCGCGTGAACCGAGCCAAAAATCTGCCGAAGGAATATGTATCGCCAGGTAAAACATTAAAAAAGCATACGCGATCAGGATAACAGCGATATAAGAAATGCGTCTAACAGCCTTCGGACCATAATATTCATTTACAATATCCGTCATCACAAACTCCAGCGGCCACAACAACACCCCGCAGGTGAGATTAAACGACAGTCCTTTTTGTCCAAACAACTCGAACTGCGATGGAAGGAGACCGAACACTTTTTCCAGCGAAAATATCTTGCCGCCGATGCATTCCGCGATCAACGCGTTTGCCACAAAAAAAGCTGTAAAAAAAATAAGCAGCCTGGTTGGCTTGTCTTTAATAATTGATTGTATCATTTCAGCAGAAAATATAATTGATAAATAAAACAAAGAAAATTAAAACCAAACAGCCATGCTGGTTTAAACGACTGAAAGGGCTGTTTCTTCAGGAGTAATATCGCCAACCAAAGGTGCGTGATGGCATTAAAGATGATAGATAATAAAAGGCCTACCACCAGCATTGTTGATCTGAGTTCCTTTTCGGACGTGAAACTTACATTGCCCAACAGCAGTGTGGTCAGCATGCAGAGATTGTATAAAAATGTAACCCTCGAAAGAAATAACAAAATCCTCATGGTTGTTCAATATACGGTCAGGTGGTCACAAATCAATGTTCAGATCTGCAAAATCCTCAATTATCCTTAAAATACCATTATTTTGCGGGGAATAATCAATGACCGTTTATGAATTCTACTTTCTTGAAAAAGGCGACGCCTCATATTATTGCAGTGGTAATCTTCTTGTTGGTGGCTGTCATCTATTGTCAGCCTGCGTTGCAGGGGAAAGTGCTGGGAAACTCAGACAACCAGCAATGGCAGGGGATGGCGCAGCAATCGTATGAATATAAAGAGAAAAACGGCCTGTTTCCTTACTGGACAAACAGTATGTTCGGCGGCATGCCGGGTTACCAGATAGCTTTTGAAACGCCTAACAAGATCTCTATCGGCGTCCTTCATAATTATGTGTTTACGTTGGGTTTGCCAAAACCTATCAACTTTTTTTTCCTGGCCAGTATAATGGCCTATTTCCTTTTTATGGTTTTGCGGGTAAACCCCTGGATCGGCGTCATGGGAGCCCTGGCCTATGCCTATTCTACCTATGACCCCATCATTATTGCAGTAGGGCACGACACCAAGATGATCTGTATCGCCTATGCACCCGGCGTGATCGCGTCCCTGCTGCTGATATTCCAGAAGCGGTATATTATAGGTACAGTATTAACATCCTTATTTGCTGCCATGATACTCTGGCAGAATCATATCCAGATTACTTATTATACCCTGATCATCGCATTGGCTATTGGCATTGCCTATGCTGTACATGCCATCCGCCAGGGCAGGTTTAAAGATGTTTTTGTTGCAGGTGGACTCGCGCTGCTTGCAGGCTTGCTGGCGCTTAGTGTGAACATCATTAATATCTGGCCGATGAACGAGTATGTAAAAGAAACCATGCGTGGCGGCCGTTCTGAACTTACCGATCCCTCAAACCCTAAAAATAAAACCAAGGGTGGTTTTGACAAAGATTATGCTTTTACCTGGAGTTATGGCATTCCCGAAACTTTCACCATCCTGGTACCTGGCATCTATGGTGGCGGTTCTCTTGGCAACCAGTTGCAGCCTGGCAGTTCAAAGTTTGCAGAGAAGTTGTCAGAAGTAGGTCAGCCGGAAGAAAATTCAGTAAGGATGGCGAACGGGTTAGCTTACTGGGGTCCGCAACAGCAGGGCACTTCCGGCCCGGTGTACCTGGGTGCCGTTATATGTTTTTTAGCCATACTTTCCATGGTATATATTAAACATTGGCTAAAATGGGGTATTGCAGCGGCAGCGATTTTTGCCTTCATACTCTCATGGGGGAAAAACCTGCCTTCTGTAAATTATTTCCTGTTTGATTATCTTCCTCTTTACAACAAATTCAGGGCACCTACAATGTCCCTGGTGATACCGCAACTCTGTTTCGCGGTGCTGGCCTGTATGGGCGCCAACGAGGTATTGTTTGGAAAATTAAGTAAGGAAGAGGCGTGGAAAAAATTTAAACTTGCTTCGATTATAACCGGTGGCGTGTTTGCAGTGCTTGCCGTAATGTATTTAAGCTTTGATTACACCGGTCCAAAAGACGCTGACTTAAAACAAAGTTTTGTTTCCAGCATGTTACAACAAGGTGCCCAAACGCAACAGCCTACACCACAAATGCAGCAGCAGGCGGAAGAGTTTGCCCGCGGACTTATGACCGGACTCAAGGAAGACAGGCAGAGCCTGTTCGGGAAAGATCTTTTACGCTCCTTATTCCTGGTGCTTCTTGCCGCAGGCATTATTGGCTTGTTCCTGAAAAACAAACTCAGCGCTATGACGGCCATGATTGGTTTGTTGCTGCTTAGCTCCTTCGACCTGCTATCGGTAGGCAAACGTTACCTGAACGACGATACATTCGTGGACCCTGTAGACTTCGATTTATCTTTTACAACGCCTAATGCAGCCGATCTGAGGATCAAGGCTGACACAGGCTATTTCAGGGTTTTTGACCAAACCGCTGGCAGCCCCTTCGAAGACGCAAGGGCCTCTTACCATCATAATTCTGTTGGCGGTTATAGTCCTGTAAAGCTGGCGTTGTACCAGGATATTATCCAGCGCCAGCTTGCTGTCGGCAATATGGAAGTTTATAATATGCTCAACACAAGATATTTTATTACGCCTAATCAAACAAATGGCCAGCCTGAAGAACGTCTGAACCCCAATGCAATGGGGAACGCCTGGTTTGTAAAAGGTATTCGAACAGCCAAAAATGCCGACGACGAAATGAGCATCCTCAGAACCTTGAACACCCGCGACTCGGCGGTTATTGATATACGTTATAAAGATATGGCAGCTTACAAGCCGGCTTTCGACTCTACCGCTTCCATCAAATTAATAGAAAACCACAACGATAGAATCTCTTACCAGAGCAATAGCCAGTCTAACCAATTTGCTGTGTTCAGTGAAGTGTATTACCCGCATGGCTGGGATGCTTATATTGATGGAGTGAAGACGCCATACACCAGGGTAAATTATCTATTAAGGGGTATGCCGGTTCCGGCGGGCTCACATAAAATAGAGTTTCGCTTTGAACCACGCTCGGTTATACTGGGTGATAAGTTAACGATGTGGTCATCCATACTTTTATACATTTTCCTGATCGGCGGTTTGGTATTGGAATATAGAAGAACACGATCGGTAAAAAAGATAGCATAGCAACTAACCGCAAGGAAATTGAAAGTACATAGAGACCTTCGCGTGTTGCTTGAGTACATTTCCTGGTCTGCGGCGGTTAAAACCACTCATGACAAACGTTCTGTCTATAATTCCATACAAAGTTTTTCCCGCCAAGGTAGGCGGCCAGAAAGGCATTGCGCTGTTTAATGAATACTTTGCGAAGCACGTAAAACTTACCAGTGTTACCGTTTTGAGCAACGATCCGAAGTATGCAAAAGGTTACAAGGTGTTGAATATTCTATCCAACAGCCCTTACCGTTATGCAAATGTTTTTCTCTTCTTCAAAATAAAAAAATTACTGGCAAAATACGGAGCCACTCACTTGTTATTGGAGCATCCTTATTTCGGCTGGCTGGGCATTTTGATAAAAAATTTTACAGGGGTTAAACTTATCATTCATTCACATAATATCGAAACAACGCGCTGGAAAAGTCTAGGCAAATGGTGGTGGAAAATTTTATGGTGGTATGAAAGAACTACGCATCGGCAGGCAGACTATAATTTTTTTATCCAGGACGACGATAGGTTTTATGCCATCAAAGAATTTGGACTCAAGCCTTCTGCATGTACAACGATCACTTACGGAATTGAAATAGAAGAGGCACCTTCCGCGGAAGACAAACAACGATGCAATACCCTGCTTCGTCATCAGCATAATATTCAAAACAACGAGACTGTCTTTCTTTTTAATGGCGCGCTGGACTATAAGCCAAACTATGAGGCTGTGCTGACTATTCTTAAAAAGATTAATCCTCTTTTATTGGAATCAGGTTTTTCGTACAAGATAATTATCTGTGGCAGGGGACTACCGGAAGATATGAACTCCTTGCATAGTTATCTCGATGAACATATTATCTATGCGGGTTTCGTGGATGATATCACTGTATATTTTAAAGGTGCAGATATTTTTATCAACCCTGTTGTGGAAGGTGGCGGTATTAAAACAAAAATGGTAGAAGCACTTGGTTATAATTGCAAAGTTGTTTCTACGTTGAATGGAAGCATTGGGGTAAGAAAAGAGGAAGCAGGCGGCCTGCTAAAAACTGTCGCGGATCACGACTGGAAAGACTTTGCGGCGCAGATGATTAACGCTGCCGATGAGCCTGCTGTGAACATTCCAGCGGCTTTCTATGAAAAGTTTTATTGGGGAAATATTGGCAGGAAGGCGGCGGCGTTTATTAGCGGTTGAAATGAAGAAATTAACCGGTAGAGTCCGCAAAGAGGAAGCGCAGAGGAGCACAGAGAAATACTTAAATTATATTCCATAATTTTACGATGTAATCATACCTCATACCCCATACCCCACACCCAATGACCATTTCCATCGTTACCATATGTTTTAACAACCTGCAAGAACTGTTGGTGACAATGGAATCGATTGACAAACAAACACTGTCTCCCTATGAACATTGGATCATCGACGGATCTACCAATAGTGAAATAAATAATTACCTCCAGCAAAATTCCCAGCCGAACTACCGTAAATGGCTAAGCGAAATTGATTATGGCATTGCGGATGCATTTAATAAAGGAGTTGAACGGGCGACAGGTGACATTATTAATATGCTCAATTCTGCGGACTATTATTTCGATGACAGCGTTCTTAAAAAAGTAACCCAAGCTTTTAAGGATCATCGAGGAATAACGTGGTTGCACGGTCGATATATGTTGCAAAGGGGCGGTATATGGGTAACTATCGGGAAGCCCTTTGATCCATCAAAACTATATCGGGGTATGCGAAGCCTTTCTCACCAAAGCATGTTTGTGAAGAAAATGCTGCATGATAAATATGGCTGGTATAACACCGGCTTAAGAAATGCAATGGATTATGATTTAGTATGCCGTATTTACAACGAGCCGTTCGTTTTCCTGCATGACCCGCTGGTGGTTTTTGCTCCGGGTGGAACAACAGATCAACACTATTTGGCGGCTCTAAAAGAAGCGCGGCAGGTATATCTGCGGCAACATGGTTTTTCTTTTAAACTCGTGATCTGGCAGTGGCGCCTGAAATTGCTGCACGCTGTTTTGAATAGTCCGGCGGGAAAGTTATTATACCGTGTTAAAGTATGGTTGAAACTTGAGAATTTGTAAGAAATTCTACACAGCGCACTGTTTGGAGGAAGAATTGACGGTTTATCAATAATTTTGTGTTCTCCTTCTATTTCTCAAGCCCTTGCTAAAAATGATTTTAATAGTCATTGAGCCATTTATCTAAATTGCAGTCGAAAATTAGTCTTCATATGTCTTCAGCACGGCTTTCCCATTTTGTAAAACAATTATCAAAAGAAGTATTGCGTGGGAATTTTGAAATCTCCAAAGCATTTAAATATTTTCCTGCGTGGAAGGCCTCATTAGAAGCAGGCAGAAATTCAATAAAAGATGAACAGCCCTGGATCACTTTTTATGTAATTGACCTCTTGAAAAAAGTCATCAACTCAGATACAAAGGTTTTTGAGTATGGTGGTGGTGGTTCCACTTTATTTTTTGTCAATCGCGCCAAAGGAGTCGTTACCGTTGAACATGACGCGGAATGGTTTCGCGTTTTACAAAAAATAGTCGAAGATAAAAAAATCACTAATTGGTCGGGGAACTTCATATCTCCCGACAAAAAGCTTCAGCAGTCAAAGCTTAGCTCTTCCGCACCGAACGATTATTTTTCAAGCGACGACGCGTTCAGCAATAACATTTTTAAAACCTACGCCAGTTTTATTGACAGATACCCCGATAATTATTTTGATATTGTTCTTGTTGATGGTAGGGCCAGACCTTCCTGCGCCTGGCACAGCGTGCCAAAACTAAAAAAGGGAGGACTTCTTGTTATAGACAATTCAGATCGGGACTACTATTTCTTTGCAATAAAAGACACCCTTAAAAAGGAATTTGAGATGGTGTACAACAACCGTGGACTCAGCCCTTATGTTGATTTTTTCACTCAAACGGGTGTATGGAGAAAGTTATAGTTAAGATTACCTTTTATAATATTCCACTGCCAGGTAATCCCTGTGTATTCCGCCGTTTTTATTAAACGGCCCTTTTCTAAAATAGTAATTACTATCCAGCCTGTTTATGTAATAGTATCGTTCATTTACTGCATCTCCTTTATCATACACAAAAACGCTGGGTGAAATAAGATCCCAGGTACCCGTTTGTATCATTCCGTCCCGGTTCTGAATATAAGTTCCGTCACGTTTCCACTCGACTGTGTAACGATTGTAAACTTCAACTTTTTTCCCGGTCATCACCTGGCCAGAATATGATTCAATCTCGTGCTGGTAGAATGCCCAGACACCATAATGGAGGTCTTTATTCTTTTTGAGGTCATCAGTTACCTTCTCAACAATTATTATCGAATCTTTCCGGATAATAATAGAATCTCTCCTGATGATGATAGAATCTTTTTGTATAATTGTTTCCTTGATAATCTCTTTTGTGCAACTGAAAAGAGAAAGAAATAACGCAAAAGAACAAACCAGCAACGGTATCGGGGTCAAAAGTTTCATTAGAGATGCTTAATTTCGCACAATGTAACATTAAAACGTAATTTCCACAAGATTGGGTTCTATTTAGCGTAAAACCACTTAATTTCAGCCGCTCATTGCTATATCTCAATCAAGGCAGCTATCATTTTTAAATCATTTATTTTGACAAAACCCGCACCGATAGTCCTATTCGTATATAACCGTCCCGAACACACGAAACGGACGCTGGATGCACTGGCCGCAAATCATCTTGCTGCTGAATCAGAATTGTTTATTTATATTGATGGCATAAAACCAGGCTCGGAAGCAAAAGATATTCAAAAAAGTCAACAGGTTAAAACTATAGCAGCAGGAGAAAACAGGTTTAAGAAAACATTTATTGTAGAATCCCCCAATAATAAAGGGCTGGCAAGATCTATTATTGAAGGCGTTACCAAAACCCTTGAGCAATTCGACGGGGTAATTGTATTGGAAGACGACCTCGTTACCTCCCCACATTTTTTGAACTTTTTAAATGACGCGCTGGAACTTTACCAGCACGATGACAACGTAGCCTGTATCTCAGGTTATATTTACCCGGTACAGGAAAAACTGCCGGAAACCTTCTTTCTGAAAGGAGCCGACTGCTGGGGATGGGCAACCTGGAAAAACTCCTGGAAGATTTTTGAACCCGATGGCAAAAAATTACTGGAGCAATTAAGCAAACCCAATACACTGCACGACTTCAATTTTTTTGAAAGTTACCCTTACTTGAAAATGCTGGAAGACCAGATCGCAGGCAAAAACAGCTCCTGGGCAATCAGATGGTACGCTTCCGCATACCTGCACGGAAAATTATGCCTCTACCCTTCCCAATCCTTTGTGCATAATATCGGCTTTGATGGAACGGGCACCCACAGCGGTAAACGTAACTTCTGGCGGGGAGAGGGCATGACCGGTAAACTGCACCTGGAACGCATTAAAACCGAAGAAGACAAGAACGCCAAAATGATCATCGCAAACTATTTTAAAATGATCAGGAAGAAATCACTGGTTGGTCATGTAAAGAACCTGGTAAATGTTGTTCTACGCAAGTTCTCTTAAATAATACCTCGCCACGCTCATCCTTGTGTTAGATAACCAGAATACTTATATTTGCCAAAAATTATGGCTTTTTTTAAAAGTTTCCTCAAAGCGATCAAGGGTTCCCTGGTGCTTAAAAAAGCCTTAAGAAACAATCCCCATCCATTAATTGTTGTAGGCGCCAGCGGCGTTTTCCAGGATAACTGGATACCAACCGATGTTCATACCGTTAACCTGCTGAAACCAGACAGGTGGAAATTATTTTTTAAAGAAGATTCCATTACCGCAATACTTGCAGAACATGTGTGGGAACACCTCTCCCTTGCTGACGGAACAACGGCAGCGAAAACATGTTACCAGTTTATTAAAAAAGGAGGGCATGCAAGAATAGCGGTACCCGACGGCTTTCATCTCAAAGAAGACTACATCAACTATGTAAAACCAGGAGGCAGCGGTGCCGGCGCCGACGACCATAAAGTCTTATACAACTATAAAACACTGGCCAGTATTTTCCAGGAAGCAGGCTTCGCTGTAAAACTGCTGGAGTACTTCGATGAAAACGGTGAGTTTCACCATGCTGACTGGGACCCTGCAGACGGGATGATCCACCGGTCCATTCGGTTTGATGAGAGAAATACTAACAATGAGCTCAATTACACCTCCCTTATTATTGATGCAATTAAATAGCGTATTTAACGCAGAATATTTCAGCGCAATTTCAACATGTTACTCAGCGCTAAGTAAATAATGGAATTCAATACTACGATAAAACTTGCCGTAATAGGCTGCGGCCATATTGGCAAAAGACACGCCGCTATCATCACCAGCAATAAAGATTGTGAACTGGTAGCACTTTGTGACCTGCTTCAAAAAGATACTTTGAAGCTGGAGAGGTTCAACGTGCCATTCTTCCATTCAATTGACGAACTCCTCCAGTCTGGGTTGGCCATAGATATTATTGCCATTGCCACCCCTAACGGTTTACATGAGGAGCAGGCAATCCGTGCCATTTCGGCCGGCAAACATGTGCTGATTGAGAAGCCCATGGCGCTTACAACAAAAGGCTGTGAAAGAATCATGGCTGCTGCCGCTCGCCAAAACAGGCTGGTTTTTTGTGTGATGCAGAACAGGTTTTCACCACCCG
>JBBPYM010000052.1:0-2820 GCA_038199905.1 Chitinophagales bacterium
AATGGTGAAACAGATGGACGATGGTTATTTGCAAATGCCAACAATACACCAAGAATAGCTCGTATTGACCTCAAAACTTTTCGCACTGCAGAGATTATAGAGATCCCCAACAGTGCTGGAAATCACTCTTCTCCTTTCATTACAGAAAATACAGAATATGTAGTCGCAGGAACACGTTTTAGTGTTCCAATGGATAATGAAAATGGGGATGTTCCGATTGATACGTATAAGAAAAATTTTAAAGGTACCATTAGTTTTGTAAGTGTTGCTCCTCAAACAGGAGAGATGAAAATAGCTTTTCAACTGCTCCTTCCTGGCATGAACTTCGATTTAAGTCATAGTGGTAAAGGTCCGAGCAGCGGATGGTTCTTTTTTAGCACTTACAACTCTGAACAAGCGCATACTTTATTAGAAGTGAATGCTTCTAAAAATGATAAGGATTATATCCTTGCCGTAAACTGGAAAAAAGCTGAAGAGTATTTTAAAGCAGGAAAAGGAGTGAAAAAGCCTGCCACATATGCTCACAACGTTTATAGTGATGAAACACACACTGCAACGTCTACTATGAAGAATGAAGTAACAGTGATCGATGTAAAAGACTTTGCGGACATCGTTTACATGATTCCTTGTCCTAAATCCCCACACGGTTGTGACGTAGATCCATCCGGTGAGTACATAGTAGGAAGTGGTAAACTGGCTGCTTTAATTCCTGTATTCTCTTTCGCTAAAATTCAGGATGCCATTAAAAACAAAACATATGACGGCGATTATAGCGGAATTCCGGTGATCAAGTACGAAGCCGCTTTACATGGTGAAGTTGCGAAGCCAGGTTTAGGCCCTTTGCACACAGAGTTTGACGAAAAAGGTAATGCTTACACGACATTCTTTATCTCTTCTGAAATAGTAAAATGGAGCGTAAAGGATTTAAAAATCCTCGACAGAATTCCTACTTATTATTCTCCGGGTCACCTATCCATACCAGGTGGTGATACCAAGAAGCCATGGGGTAAATACCTTGTAGCTTATAACAAGATTACCAAAGACAGATATTTGCCAACAGGTCCTGAACTTTCTCAGAGTGCCCAGTTATTCGATATCAGCGGAGACAAAATGAAATTGCTCCTGGATTACCCATCCATCGGTGAGCCACACTATGCACAGTTCTTACCTGCAAGCATGATTAAAGATAAAAGTGTGAAAATCTTTAAACTGGAAGATAATAAACACCCTCGTGCAGCGAAAGGTGAAAAAATGGCTAAAGTGGTTAGAGAAGGAAATAAAGTGCACGTTTATGCAACGATGATCCGCTCTCACTTCTCGCCTGATAATATCGAAGGCATCCAGGTGGGTGATGAAGTTTACTTCTATGTAACGAACCTGGAGCAGGATTGGGACGTGCCACACGGTTTTGCAGTTAAAGGGGCTATAAATGCTGAATTACTTGTAATGCCAGGGCAAACACAGACCTTCAAATGGATTCCTAAGAAAACCGGTATCTTTCCATTCTATTGCACCGACTTCTGTAGTGCTTTACACCAGGAAATGTCAGGATATATAAGGGTCTCTCCAAAAGGATCTAGTGTACCAATATCATTTAGTCTTGGTAAGAACTCCAACCCCGAAGTAGCGGCCGGAGGGAAACCAACACCTTCAGAATAAAAAAATTAAAAAAAGGAGCAGGCCGGTTAAGGCCTGTTCCTTTTTTATCTCTTTTAAATAAAAAGATATGATCGATCAAACTATCTCAAAAAAAACACTGACATCCTTATCAAGAATTGTTATTGCCGTTTGTGGCGTGTTGCTTGTAGCTATGTTATTTGTTCCATTATGGCAAATTGAAATGGATGCACCTCAGTACCCGGAAGGATTGGCATTAAAGATGTATCCGCATAAATTAGGTGGTGATGTTGACATCATAAACGGATTAAACCACTACATTGGCATGAAAGAGCTTCATGCAGAGAACTTTATAGAATTTACTGTGTTACCTTATATCATCGTGTTTTTTGCAGTATTCTGTTTCATTGTTGCAATACAAAAGAAACGTGTCTGGCTCACAGTTTTAACGTCAGCATTCATTTTATTCGGAATTATATCCATGGTGGATTTTTATCGGTGGTTATATGCTTATGGACACGATTTGAATCCCGCGGCAGCTATCATTGTGCCCGGTCAAAGTTATCAGCCTCCATTGTTAGGTTTTAAACAATTACTAAACTTTGGTGTATATTCCATTCCCGATATTGGAGGAGTATTCTTCATTGTTGTCGGGCTATTATTACTTATTATTACTCTAACTCACTATAATTTAAAAAAGAAGAAGAAAATGACAAATGTGAACAAGGTAGTTGCAGCAGTTGCAGTATTTTTAATGATGGGGTTTGCTTCCTGCAGTACAGGACCTCAGCCTATAAAATTAGGAGCCGATGCATGTGTTTTTTGTAAAATGACCATTTCTGATAAAAAATTCGGAGCTGAAATCATGACAAAAAAAGGCAAGGCTTATAAATTCGACGATACACATTGCCTGGTCGCCTTTATGAACGAAGGGACTGTAGCCGAAAAGGATATTGAGGGTACATACCTCGTAAACTTCGCAGAGCCACATAATTTTGTGGAAGTGTCGAAAGCACTGTTGTACAAAAGTGAAGATCTGCATTCCCCCATGGGAGGTAATGTAGGAACTTTTGATAGCAAGGAAAGATTAGATCAAGTAGCATTGGAAATGAAAGGAGAAACCATAACCTGGGAGGCTTTACAAAATGAAGATTAGAATTAAAATTCGTTACGGGCTTCTATGCCTGGTAACCATAGTATTCT
>JBBPYM010000053.1:0-3230 GCA_038199905.1 Chitinophagales bacterium
CGCTTACGTTTCCCATTAGCTGATGGAAAAGAAGTAAGCACATTTGATGCATTCGATAAAATGGTAGCTGATTCCCTTGGCTCAATTGGCGCAGCACCGCTTGTGCTGTTAACGGGCACTAATAATTCTCCCAGTTCAAAACAGATTATTTCAGAATTCCTTGCGAAATATCCAGGCAGCCGTCATGTTCAGTATGATGCTATTTCATACAGCGGTTTGTTAATGGCGAATGAAATCTCCTATGGTAGCAGGTCACTGCCTTCTTACAGGTTCGACCAGGCAAGATTCATTGTAAGTCTTGGTGCAGACTTCCTCGGAACTTGGTTAAGCCCGGTTGAATTTCAGCGGGATTACTCTGTGGGCAGAAAGATCAGGGAGAATGATATAAGCATGAGCAAGCATTACCAGTTCGAGAGCATGATGAGCATGACGGGTGCTAATGCGGATGAACGGTTTACACACAAGCCTTCCGAAACTGGTAAGGTCGCAGCAGCTCTCCTCAGCGCGATAAATAATCAGCCAATTACTGGTTTCAGCAGCGATAAACTAACAAAAGGCATTCAGAAAGTAGCGAAAGATCTCCGTGACAATCCAGGTAAAGGTCTGGTAGTTTGTGGTGTTAATGATCCAAACATACAGGTAATCGTTAATGCGATAAATGAGGCGATAGGTGCTATCGGCACGACGGTTAACAGGTCTGTTTCATTGCATACAAGACAGGGTATGGATAGTGATATGAGCACCCTCGTAAGTGATATGAATGCCGGTAAAATCGGGGCGTTGCTGGTATATGATGCCAATCCTGCTTATGATTATTATAATGCTGAAAGTTTTAAAGCAGGTGTTAAGAAAGTAAAGGTTTCCATTTCTTTTAATGAAAGGCTTTGTGAAACCACAGAACTCTGTAAATATGTAATCCCATCTCACCATTTCCTGGAAAGCTGGGGTGATGCGGAGCCGAAAACAGGCTATTTCAGTTTATTACAGCCAACCATTGCCCCTTTGTTCAAAACAAGGCAATTTCAGGATTCACTATTGAAGTGGAGCGGCAACACGGTTTCTTACGATGCGTATTTTAAACAATATTGGACTGGCAAATTAGGATCCAGCGAATTATACAATAAAGCATTGCAGGATGGTGTTGTAGAACCTGCAATAGGAACTGCACCATTAGCATCTGCAGGAGCTTTTAATAGTGCGGGCACCGCCTCCGCGATATCTGCGGTGTCAGCTATCAAAACAAGTGGTGGTACGGAGCTGGTGCTTTACCAGAATGTAGCGATGGGTGATGGCAGGCAATCTAATAACCCCTGGTTATTGGAACTCCCTGACCCGATCACTAAAGCTACCTGGGATAATTTCGCGATGGTTTCACCTGTATTAGGCAAGCAATTATTTGGTATCGACATCAAGGAACGTCGGCAGGCTGATAATTACGAAGTCAGGCCCGAAAAACCTGAAGTTAAAGTTACTATTGGCAGCAAAGAGATTATCCTTCCTGCATTGATTGTTCCAGGGATGAATAATGATACAATCGCGATAGCGGTTGGGTATGGTAGAAAGAGCGCAAGCGGAAAGGATGAAGATACTGGCAGGAATATAGGAAGAGCGGCAGTTGGCGTGGGAAAAAATGTTTTTAATCTGGTGCATTTTAATGGATTAACCACTGATTTTATAGTTGGAGGAGTAACCATCGCATCAACAGGTGAACAATACCGGATGGCCATTACACAGTCTCACAGCTCATACGAAGGCAGACATGAAGTAGTAAAGGAGAGAACGCTTAAGGAATTTAAGGAACATCCGAGCGAGACCCTTGACGCGAGAAAAAGAGAACTGGAACCATGGGGCGGTTTGGAAGACTATGACAAAGAAGGTACGCTATATCCTGAAGAGATGCTCGTTCGCCCCGGTATCAAATGGGGAATGTCTATCGATCTAAACAGTTGTTTTGGTTGCGGCGCCTGTGTAGTGGCCTGTAATGCTGAAAATAATGTACCTGTAGTTGGTAAGCACGAAGTGATGAGAGGTCATGAAATGCATTGGCTAAGGATTGACCGTTACTTTAGCGGTAATCCTGAAGATCCTGAAAGTATTCAAACAGTATTTCAGCCGATGCTTTGTCAGCATTGTGAGAATGCTCCATGTGAGAATGTATGCCCGGTAGCGGCAACAAATCATAGCAGCGAAGGTTTAAACCAGATGATCTATAATCGTTGTATCGGTACCAGGTATTGTGCTAACAACTGCCCTTACAAGGTACGACGCTTTAACTGGGCAGATTATACCGGCGCAGATAGTTTCCCAGATAACCAGGATCAGAGCATTGTAGGTAAACTGGATGATGTGGTGTTTATGATGAATGACGACTTGTCGAGAATGGTGCTTAACCCGGATGTTACCGTCAGAAGCCGTGGAGTTATTGAAAAATGCTCCTTCTGTGTTCAGCGTTTGCAACAAGGAAAGCTCACTGCAAAAAAGGAGAATCGCATCCTTAATGACGGTGATGTTAGCACTGCATGTCAGCAGGCTTGTCCGGCAAATGCGATAGAGTTTGGAAATGTAAACAATCGCCAAAGCGCAATTAGCAAATTGCGGAAGACTGACGCTAACCGCAGCTTCTACGTTCTCGAAACCTTGCATACACTTCCAAGCATCAATTACATGGTTAAAATCAGGAACACGGATGTGATTGCTACAGAAGAAGGTCAGCACAACAGATATAAAGTAGAACAAACCACAACAACTGATAAGCATTCATAAGATCTTGGAAACCAAATGATATTCTTGGGAAAGGGTATTTGAAAAAAAAGTTTAGTAGTATGGCATCAATAAAGTACGAATCGCAAACCAGGGAGGCATTGGTGGTTGGTGAAAAAACTTATCACCAAGTCACGGAAGATATAATACGCCCTATTGAAGCTAAACCCAGCAAGTTGTGGTGGACGGGTTTTCTCATTGCGGTAGCCTTGTTGCTGTTCGGTGTTTTATCCGTAACAATGGAAGTGATCTATGGAATAGGCCAATGGAACCTAAATAAAACAATCGGCTGGGGATGGGATATCACCAACTTCGTTTGGTGGGTAGGTATCGGCCATGCTGGAACCCTGATCTCTGCCATCCTATTGCTGTTCAGGCAGGGATGGAGAACGGGTGTTAACCGCGCTGCTGAAGCGATGACAATTTTTGCGGTAATGTGCGCCGGTCAGTTCCCCATCTTTCACATGGGA
>JBBPYM010000054.1:0-13104 GCA_038199905.1 Chitinophagales bacterium
AAGTTTCAGTGATAAGCGTTGATTTGCCGCTTCCGCTTACACCGGTAATTAGTATCAGTTTGCCTAAAGGAAAACTAACGTCAACTTGTTTTAGATTGTTTCCCCTGGCACCCTTAAGTACAAGGTGTTTGCCATTCCCTTTCCGCCGCTCGGCGGGAACAGCGATGGCCTTTTCACCAAAAAGGAACCTGGTTGTTTCAGACTGTGCGCTTAGCATAACTTTAGGATCACCCTGCACCACGATCTGCCCACCGAACTTGCCGGCTTTTGGACCAACGTCTACCAGGTGATCAGCAGCAAGCATGATCTCCTTGTCGTGTTCCACCACCAATACGCTGTTTCCAATATCACGAAGATTTTTTAGCGCCTCTATCAAGCGCTGGTTATCCCGTTGATGCAGGCCAATACTCGGTTCATCCAGAATATATGTTATCCCCTGCAACTGAGAACCAATTTGGGTAGCAAGCCTTATCCGTTGGGATTCACCGCCGCTAAGAGATTTTGAAGAACGATCCAACGTGAGGTAATTCAATCCTACGTCAAGCAGGAATTGTAAACGATCCCTTATTTCTTTCAACACATCCTTTGCGATAGCATTCTGTTTATCATTCAGGCGCTTTTCGATGCCGGCAAACCAGTCGGCAAGTTTATCAAGATTAAGGTTGCTAAGCTCCGCAAGATTTTTCTGATCAATTTTAAACCACAAGCTTTCTTTTTTTAACCTCGCGCCATTACATACGTCGCAGGTTTTCATTTCCATAAATTGTTCCACCCAGTCACGCAAAGATTCACTGCTGCTGCCTGCAAACCAGCGCCGCAGCATAATGACCACCCCTTCATACTCGGTCGCGTATGTATTGGCGTTAGATGTGTCAAATTCAAACTCAATGTCTTTATTGGAAGCGTCTTCAGTGCCATACAACACAAGATTAAGCGCTTGTGGTGACAAATCTTTCACAGGTTTTGTTAAACTGATCTTGTTCTTTTTAGCTAAAGCTTCTACCTGTTTAAAAACATAAGCCTGGCGCTCTTCTCCAAGCGGAGCGATTGCGCCTTCACTAATGCTGAGACCGCGGTCGGGTATCACCGCATCCATGTTCACCTGGTTAACCGCACCCAATCCTTTACAATTAGGGCAGGCACCATAAGGACTATTAAATGAAAAAGCATTGGGTGATGGCTCCTCGTAACTGATGCCTGTATCCTCACACATTAACTGCTTACTGAATTGAATAATTTTTGCATCGTCGTTTACCAACAGGAACATCAGGTCCTTACCCAGTTGTAAAGACTTTTGCACGCTTTGGCTCAGGCGTACTTTCATATCGTCGGTTACTGCTAACCGATCTATCACCACTTCGATGTCGTGAATCTTATAACGATCAACCTGCATACGCTCTACCAGGTCAACAACAGTACCGTCTACCCTGGCTTTCAGGTAACCTTTCTTCCGTATATCTTCAAACAATTCCCTATAATGACCCTTGCGCCCCCTGACAAGGGGTGCCAGTAAAGTGATCTTTTTTCCCTTAAATTTTTTAAAGATGTTTGAAACAATTTCTTCCTCACTAAACTTCATCATCTTTTTGCCCGTGTTATAGCTATACGCTTCAGCCGTTCTCGCAAACAACAAACGCAGGAAGTCATATATCTCCGTAATGGTGCCCACGGTGCTCCGGGGATTCTTGTTGGTTGTTTTTTGTTCAATGGATATCACTGGTGATAAGCCTGTGATCTTGTCAACATCCGGTCTTTCCATATCACCCATAAACTGGCGGGCGTATGCAGAGAAGCTTTCCATATACCTTCGCTGCCCCTCATTATAAATAGTATCAAACGCAAGCGAAGACTTACCGCTGCCGCTTACACCAGTGAACACAACAAGTTTGTTTTTAGGAATCCGGATATCAATGTTTTTTAAATTATGCTCACGAGCACCGAATACCTCGATGAAATCCTCTTCTAAAACGACTGTTTCCTTTTCAATTTTGATCTTTGCCATAGTGTTAATGTACAAATATAGTAACAAAGACAGCAGTATAAAGTTGCATACCTGCCAATGATATCGCTGGTAAAATCGTGCTCTTATCGTACGGCGTTATCAGTTTTTTAACAATTGAGTTCTCCACAACATGGGTATTTTGGCACAGTATTTACATAAGGCCGGATGTACTTTACTCTGAAAAGTTTTTTTCACTAAAAAAGTTATATTATGAAATCACCAAAATTTCTGTTAGCAACTATCGCTCTCTTTATGTCTTTGGCTGCATTTAGTCAGACTGATACAACATCAAAAAAAGATACTACCACACAAAAGAAAGACACCGTTACAAAGACTCCTCCTTCAATTATCTCTGAAACCACAACTATTAACACACAGGAGCAACCGGCTGCCAATATTACCCGGGGAACTGAAAGCAATGTTAACAACACATCGTCATCAACAAACAGCACTACACAAACACTTAATGGAGCAACCACCAACAGTACTGCAGTCACTGATAATGCTGTGTCGAACAGTGTAACCTCATCAACCCCTAAACCCAATTTTGGAAGGTACTATATTCCTGTATTAGGAAGCTATACCGCAACATCTGCTGATAGTAAATCCATTTCTATTACCGCTGACGAAAGCAATCCAGGCAAGGTTTGGATCGATGGGTTAACAGGCACTAAGTTTTATGCCCTGCTGAAAGCCGTTCCCGGCACTTATAAAGTTCCTGCACAGAAACAAGATAAAAGTTCTATTGCGGAAGGAACTATTGTTTATGATGAAAACAGCAAGCAGATAAACGTTTGTTTGGGATGTGGTTATAATGAGCAGTCACCTGCCGTAGCTGATGCATCTACAACCGCAAAAACAGAAGAAGTATCGAAAAGTAAAAACAAAAAGGTACAGCATGCAACTAAACCTAAAACAACCATTGTGAGTTTTACAGGTACCAAGTCCGACCAGTCAATAGTAAGTATTCTTCAGTAAGTTGTATACAGTCCAATACCCAGGAAATGGGCCGCTGCATATTATGTACCGGCCCATTTTAAATTTAAGTTGTTTTGCTCGTAAAAGTTCTTTTCATACCCACCACCTTCAGCCGCGTGAAAATGGTTTCCTGAGCTCTGTTCCCACGATGTGGAAATAAATGCAGCGATCCTGGTTGGCAACATAGAGGATCAACTATAATTTGTTTGTTTTTAATCATTTACGAGAAGTTTATTACGGGCATGGAAATTGGCTTAACATGCATTGTTACCATGTAAATTGTACTTTATGAAAAACAGACACCTTTTCCTGGGACCAGTAATAATGTTTATTTTACTTGGGCCAGGTTGCAGGAGCCTTATAGGAACGCAGGGAGCATCAATTGGAAGTTCTGGCGGCGAAATAATAGGTTCGGTAATTGGCAAGGCCTCTGGCAATGCAGAGATAGGCGCAGCAATAGGTGAAACGATGGGCGGTGTTACAGGAACAGTGATAAGCAATTCAATGGATAGTGATGTCGAGGACATAAAAAAACAAGTTTCACAAGCGAAAGTGGAGAGAGTAAGTGGAGGAATAACAATTGAAATTAACAGCAAAATACTTTTTAATAATCGTTCTGACCTATCCGCCGCGGCGGAAAAAAACCTTGATGAGCTGGTCAGGGTATTTCAAAAATATCCTGCAACAAAACTAGAGATCAGGAGCTACACAGATAACAAGGGAGCTGATAGTTATAATCTTTCCTTATCAGCAAGAAGAGCTGAATCAGTTGCAGCATACCTCACCGAAAAAGGAATTGACAACAGCCGTATTACTACAAAAGGTATTGGTGAAGCTTCGCCTAAATATAATAATGACACCGCGATTGGAAGAAATGAGAACCGGAGAGTTGAATTCCTGATCACCGATAACACACCAATTAAATAGTTCTTTCTGTAACACGAAAAATATTGGAAAAGTAAAATTTGGCGTTCTTACATTTCAAACAGTATCTTTGCAGCAGTTCTTTTATTTATCACTTATCACGAAAGGCAGAGGGAAATGGCCCGTTGAAGCCTTAGCAACCGCAAAAGTATTTATATATTTAAAGATTTTGAAAGGTGCTAATTCCATCTTTTGGTTCAAGCCAACAGAAAGATAAGTCAGATCTACAGCCAAAAATACTTTTAATATATTCAAAGCTCATCTGACCATCGGATGGGCTTTTTTGTTATAAGCATATCAGCAACCGCGTCGAAGTTTTTGAGAATTACCGTCTTTAATAATTTATAGAATGAATTGTTGCAAATTTCATTTTAGTCCATTATTTTGCAGGATGCTGCAAATCAGACAGTATCACTTGTTAACCTCTTGTTGTTGTTGTTATTGCGAATTGACATAGCTACCCCCTTCTCCCACCTGGATAAATTATAGTCACTTTTTTCTAACTTAAAAATATACGATATGAGTAATGATCTTCACTTCGAAACACTACAGATACATGCCGGGCAAGAAATAGACCCTACTACAATGTCAAGGGCTGTGCCTATTTATCAAACAACTTCATTCGGTTTTAAAGATACGGAACATGCCGCGGACCTGTTCGGGCTACGGCAGTTTGGGAACATTTACACCCGCATAATGAATCCTACCACGGATGTTTTTGAGAAAAGGATCGCAGCTCTTGAAGGAGGTGTTGCTGCGCTTGCAACGTCATCCGGACTGGCTGCGCAGTTCCTGGCAATCAACAACATTTTGCAGGCAGGGGATAATTTTATCACCACCACCTTCCTGTATGGCGGCACATACAACCAGTTCAAAGTAGCGTTTAAACGCCTGGGCATCGAGGCCCGTTTTGCAGACGGAGACAATGTTGAAAGCTTCGCTAAACTAATAGATAAAAATACCAAAGCAATATACCTGGAAACTATTGGTAACCCAAGGCTGAATATTCCTGACTTCAAAAAATTTGCCGACCTGGCGAAAGAATATGATTTGCCGCTGATTGTAGATAACACATTCGGTGCAGGAGGTTATTTATTTAAACCTTTGCAACATGGCGCTAATATAGTTGTAGAGTCAGCCACCAAATGGATCGGCGGGCATGGAACAACGATCGGTGGTGTAATTGTAGATGGCGGAAATTATAACTGGGCGAATGGAAAATTCCCTCAATTTACAGAGCCTTCAGAAGGATATCATGGTTTAAAGTTTTGGGATGTTTTTGGTGAGGGCAACCCGCTTGGATTGCCTAATATCGCCTTTATCATTCGTGCAAGAGTGGAAGGTCTTCGCGATTTCGGATCTTCACAAGGGCCATTTAATTCGTTTCTTTTGTTGCAGGGATTAGAAACATTATCACTCAGGGTTGAACGTCAATCAGAAAATGCTCTCGCATTGGCAGAATGGCTCGAACAGCATGCCCAAGTGGAATTTGTTTTGTATCCAGGCTTAGCAAGTAGCAATTACAATAGCCTTGCTAAAACGTATCTCACCAATGGTTTTGGAGGCGTACTTCAATTTGGAGTAAGAGGTGGAAAAGAAAATGCTTCAAAATTTATTAATGAACTCAAACTTATTAGTCACGTGGCAAATGTAGGAGACAATAAAACACTTGCCATTCATCCGGCATCCACTACCCATGAACAGCTAAATGAGGCAGAACAAAAGGCAGCCGGTGTAGAGCCAAATATGATACGCATATCTGCAGGTATAGAACATATTGAAGATATAAAAGCAGATATAGAGCAGGCGATACAAAAGGTTTTTTCAAACGACAATGCTGCTGTACCCGCATAATTGTTAATTATTAAAACTGTACAATCAATATTTAACATTGATAAAACATGTTAGACACCTTTTTTTATAAGGAAAATTTCAAGCTGGAATCAGGTGCGGTTTTGCAACAATACCGGCTGGCATATACAACATATGGTACACTAAACAAAGCAGGTGATAATGTAATCTGGATCTTTCATGCGCTTACTGCTAACAGTAACCCTGACGAATGGTGGCCCGGACTGGTTGGTGAAGGAAAGTTATTTGATCCTGCTAATTATTTCATTGTATGTGTGAATATGCCGGGAAGTTGTTATGGAAGTGTCGGTCCACTGGATAAGATGGATGAAACCCCGGTTGATACAGGTGATAATGTATGGTTCCATAATTTCCCATTTTTTACGCCAAGAGATATGGTGAGGGCGTATATGCCTCTTAGAATTTTTCTGGGGATAAAAAAGATCTATATTGGCATTGGTGGTTCCATGGGTGGTCAGCAAGTACTCGAATGGGCGATTGAGGAACCGGACCTCTTTGGCTACATCTTACCGATAGCCACCAATGCCATTCACTCGCCATGGGGGATTGCATTTAATGCCACGCAGCGTCTTTGCATAGAGGCTGATCCATCCTGGATGGATAAACAACCGGAAGCGGGTATTTCGGGTATGAAAGTGGCGCGCGCGATTGCGCTTATATCTTACCGTAATTATGATACTTACCAGCTAAGCCAGGCAGAAACCGATGGTAACCTGATCGGTCCATTCAAAAGTGAATCTTACCAGCGATACCAGGGAGAAAAGCTGGCCAGGCGTTTCAATGCATTCAGCTACTACAAATTAACGCAGTCGATGGATTCGCATAATGTAGGAAGAGGCCGCGGAAATGTAAGAACCGCGTTAAAAAGCATAAGGGCAAAAACGCTGGTGATAGGCATAGAGAACGATATTCTTTTCCCTCCAAGGGAGCAGCAATTTCTTGCCGACAATATTAATGGTGCTTCATTGAACCTTATCTCCTCGCTGTACGGGCATGATGGTTTTTTGCTGGAATACCAACAGATTGAAAAATTAATAAGTTCATTTATTGGTCAACAGATTACAACTGAGGCTACCGCAGGTGGTAGTAAACACCTGGGTAGCTTTCAAAAAAAGTAAACACATAATTTTAGGGTATGGATTCTCATAAGCAGTTAGTAATTGGGTTATTTGGTTTTGGTGTAGTTGGCGAAGGATTACATAAAGTATTGCAGCAAACACCTTCGCTAAAGGCGAGAATTAAAAAGGTTTGTATTAAAAATCCACGCAAAGAAAGGAATGCGCCTGAATATCTCTTCACCACTGATAAAGACATTTTATTGGATGACCCCGAGATCAATGTGATCGTGGAGGTAATTGATGATTCAATTGCTGCGTTCCAGATTGTTTCAACAGCTCTAAAAAATAATAAATCGGTTGTAAGCGCGAGCAAAAAAATGATCGCCGAAAACCTGCCGGAGTTGTTGGCACTTCAACAGCAGACAGGACAGTCGTTTTTATACGAAGCAGCAGCCTGTGCTTCTATCCCCGTTATTCGTAACCTGGAAGAATATTACGACAATGACCTGTTGCATTCTATAAAAGCTATAGTAAATGGCTCAACCAATTTTATTCTAACCCGGATGTTTGAAGATAAACTGGATTTTCAACAGGCATTGTTGCTGGCTCAACAGTTAGGTTTTGCTGAAAGTAATCCAAAACTCGACGTGGAAGGGTACGATGCTGTTAACAAGTGGACATTTTTATTAACGCACGCCTACGGCATTGTTGAAAACACTTCGAATATTGTTTTTAATGGCATTCAGAATATACAGTCAGGAGATGCAGGTGTAGCTAAGGAAAAACATTTTGAAATCAAGCTGGTTGCGCAGGCAAAGAAACTACTTAACGGTAAAGTGGCAGCTTTTGTGCTGCCACAATTTGTAAAACAGGACGATCACCTGGCGTTTGTAAAAAACGAATACAATGGAGTTGTTATAGAAAGCGGTTTTGCTGATAAGCAATTCTTCTACGGCAAAGGTGCCGGTAGCCTGCCTACAGGTTCTGCTGTATTAAGTGACCTGTCTGCGCTGCGTTATCAATACCGCTATGAATACAAAAAGTTATATCATCACCCACCGCATGAGCTGACAAACGACTTCTATGTTCGTGCATACCTGAGCTTTGATGACTGGAAATATGTTCCCCGCGAAAAGTTTGAATGGATAGAAGAATGGCACGACCAAGCTGACAGGAAATATTTAATTGGTGTTCTTCCTTTTAGTGAATTGAAGAATGAAAGCTGGTGGAAAGAAAATAACACTTCATTGATATTGGCGCCGGACGGACTGATCGAGGAAATTGAGACAAGAAAACTTAAGAAAAGAAGTTTAGAGTTGGCTGGAAGTTTTATTACTGAGCGCTGATGACGATTGGTGGTTCAGCATAGTTAACAACACGGGGACGCGGAGATTAACTTATTTTATTCTGAAGTTCGTCAATTAACACTGCCTGGGCCGGAATGATTTTTTCTTTGGCAGTCGGGATGTTAAACCATTCTCCGCGGTCGACTTCCGGGAAACTCTTCATTTTGCCTGACCTGGGCGGCCATTCTATTTCAAAGGAGTTTGATTTTATTTTACCACCGTCGATGTCTGATTCGACGGCGAAGGCCAGTACTATCTTGCCGCTTTTCTGGCGTATAGGGGTAAGTGTTATAAATGCTCCCTCTATTGCAATACCTGTCTCTTCAAAAAACTCTCTTTTCGCCGCAACCAACGGATCTTCCTGTTCAGCCAGCTCACCCTTGGGAATGGACCATGCACCCAAATCTTTTTTCATAAAAAAAGGGCCACCCGGGTGTACTAGAAACACTTCAGGAGACCCTTTGATGAGTCGGTATAATAGTAAGCCGGCGCTGGTTTTGGGCATGGGAGCTATCAGCTTTCAGCTATCAGCGTTCAGCTGGTCTCTGTAGTTAAATAAATATCATATGTAATACAACTTCAAAACCAGCGGCTGAAGGCTGATGGCTGATGGCTGATGGCTGACAGCTGAAGGCTTAATTTGCTCTATGAACACTATTATAATTCCTTTCGCGTAGAAAGTTACTAGGCGTGTTCCTTGATGGAGCGTTGCGTTGCATTGGTCTTTGTTGTGGCCTGAAACTGTTGTTTGAGACAGGCATTGGGTAAGGATGGTCAGTAATGATTGGGATTGAAGGGGAGATCAATTTGTTGATATCCCGCAGGAATTCTCGTTCTTCGCTATCGCAAAATGAAAGCGCGATACCGCTAGCTCCTGCCCTGCCTGTTCTACCGATGCGGTGGACGTAAGTTTCAGGTATGTTTGGCAGTTCATAATTTATTACGTGCGAAAGGTCTTCCACGTCAATTCCCCTTGCAGCAATATCGGTTGCAACCAATACCCTGATCCGACCAGTTTTAAACAGCATCAATGCGCGCTGCCTGGCTGTCTGGGATTTGTTACCATGAATAGCTTCAGCCGAAATATTGGCCCTGTTAAGATCCTTTACCACTTTGTCCGCGCCGTGTTTGGTGCGGGTAAACACTAAAGCATTTTGGATAGCATTGTCTTTCAACAAATGCAGTAGCAGGGAACGCTTATCATTTCTGTCAACAAAATATAAGCCCTGGGTAACTTTTTCTGCCGTTGTTGAAATAGGAGTTATAGCAACTTTTAGTGGATCTCTAAGAATGCTTTCCGCGAGTTTTGAAATCTCGGGTGGCATGGTAGCTGAAAAGAACAGCGTTTGCCTTTTAGCCGGAATTTTTGTGATGATCTTTTTCACATCATGGATAAAACCCATGTCCAGCATACGGTCTGCTTCATCAAGCACGAACATGCTTATGCGCTGCAGGCTGATAAAGCCCTGGTCTACTAGATCCAGCAACCTCCCGGGAGTGGCGATCAGGATATCAACGCCATTTCTTAATGCGTTAACCTGTGCGTGTTGGGATACACCTCCGAAAACAACCAGGTGTTTTAAACCAAGAAATTTGCCGTAAGCAGCAAAACTTTCATCGATCTGGATAGCCAACTCACGGGTAGGGGTAAGTACAAGGGCTTTAATATGAATAGGTCCCGCGGTCTTTTCTTCTTTTAATATTTGTAAAATCGGTATGGCAAAAGCGGCGGTCTTACCGGTGCCGGTTTGAGCGCAGGCTAGAAGATCTTTCCGATGAAGCACAATAGGAATTGATTGTTCCTGAATAGGGGTAGGATTAGTATATCCTTCGTTTTTGAGCGCCTTTAATATGGGCTCAATGAGATTTAAATTTTCGAATGACAATATAATATTGTTTAATGTAAATGAATTACAACCTTTCAAATAGTATGTAAAGTTGATGGTATATGCTGCTCATCAAATGACTTGATGAAGCTTTAAGTGAAAGAAAGTTGATCGAGTCTGCGTAGAGAGCGTATATGATAGGGGTAAAGATAAGGGATTTGCTTTAATTAGTATGTTAAAGAGCTATCAGCCGTCAGCTATCAGCCGTCAGCCGTCAGCTATCGGCCTGCGGCCTCTGTTACTTTGACAAGACATGAGTCCGCTTCCAACAGAGATTTTTAAACACTTACCAGGATGGAATTACTTTAAACGGCTGATAGCTGATGGCTGATAGCTGATGGGTGATAGCTGATAGCTGATAGCTTCTCTTTGCTTCGAAATACTTATTTTTAAACATGAAAACAAACGCACTATTTATCATACTGGTTCTTTCTTTTTGTGCTGGCCGTTCGAGTGGCCAGGGCAAGCAGTTTGTAGGATTTGATAACCTCTCTGCTCAGAAACAGGTTGAGCTGGAAGCGAACTTTGACAAACTTATAGACCGAAACAATATTGGAAAAACAATAAAAGAGTTATCAGCGAGGCCACATCATATAGGGTCTGCGAACGGTGCGGCTGTTGCCAAGGCTGTCGAAGCATCTTTAAAAAGCTATGGCTGGGATACCAGGATCGACACTTACCATGTATTGTTCCCGACACCGGTTACACGCATTTTAGAAATGACCTCGCCAAAGATCTTTAAAGCCACTTTAAAAGAACCCGCTTTTAAAGAAGACGCGACATCCGGCCAGCCTGACCAACTACCGACCTACAACTGCTGGAGTGCCGACGGCGATGTTTTTGCGGAACTGGTTTATGTGAATTTTGGTCTGCCTGAAGATTATGAGAAGCTGGAGGCTTTTGGCCTAAGCGTAAAAGATAAAATTGTAATAGCCCGTTATGGCCGTTCGTGGCGCGGCATTAAACCAAAAGTCGCGCAGGAGCATGGCGCATTAGGTTGTATTATATATTCAGATCCTCATGAAGACGGTTATTTCCAGGGTGATGTGTATCCAAAAGGGGCCTTCAAGAATGAACATGGCGTTCAGCGTGGCTCTATTATGGACATGGTTACCTACCCGGGAGATCCGCTAACACCCAATATCGGCGCTACAGAAAATGCCAAAAGACTGGATCGTTCCGAAGCGACCAACCTCCTCAAAATACCCGTGCTGCCGATTAGTTACCATGATGCACAACCACTGCTGGCCGCACTGGAAGGACCTGTTGCGCCTGACGACTGGCGCGGATCTCTTCCATTTACCTACCATATCGGCCCTGGTAAATCAAAGGTTCATCTAAAGCTTTCTTTTGAATGGAAGCTTCGGCCAGCCTACGACGTTATAGCTACGTTAAAAGGAGAAAAATTTCCTGACCAGTGGGTAATTCGCGGTAATCACCATGATGCATGGGTTAATGGAGCCGGCGACCCCGTGAGTGGACTGGCAGCGTTGCTGGAAGAAGCAAAAGCGATAGGTGAACTTGCCAAAAAGGGCTTTAAACCAAAACGCAGTTTAATGTATTGTGCCTGGGATGGTGAAGAACCTGGATTAATGGGTTCAACAGAATGGGTGGAAGATCATGCCAGCGAGTTACAGCAAAAAGCGGTGGCTTATATAAATACCGATGGAAATGGGCGTGGTTTCCTTGGGGCCGGCGGATCACATGCATTCGAACCTTTGTTTAATGAGATAGCTGGTGATGTTACTGATCCACAGACACTGGTTTCCGTACTTGAAAGGAAGAAAGCTTTTGACATCGTGAGAGCTGCTTCCGCAAAAGCGCAGAAAGACCTGTTTAACAGGAAGGATCTTAGTCTCGGCGCCTTGGGCTCTGGTTCCGATTATTCCTCATTTCTCCAGCACCTTGGAATCCCTTCGCTAAATCTTGGTTATGGCGGCGAAGATGGCGGTGGCGAATATCATTCCATTTACGACTCTTATGACGACTACACAAGATTTAAGGACCCTGGTTTCCATTATTGTGCGGCACTTTCTAAAACAGCCGGCCGTTTCGCGCTTAGGCTTGCCAACGCGGATGTTTTGCCTTTCGATTTTCGCAGCCTCCATAAAACGATCAATGGTTACATAACGGAGCTGGTAAGTTTTACTGATCAGATGCGTGAAAACACGGCAGTGGAAAACCATGTAATAAGGTCTAATAAATATATCCTGGCCAACGATCCAAAAAAATCTTTAAAACCTCCAACTACAAAAGCAGAGGTCCCTTACCTGGATTTTTCTCCTTTACAAAATGCCTTGTTTTCGCTGGAGAAAATAACGACACTGCTTGCAGAAAGTATCAAGAAAAATGACCCTTTCACACACACAGAAAAATTTAATAAAATTCTTTACCAGGCAGAGCAAAAGCTTTTAACGGAGCAGGGTCTTCCCCGTCGATCATGGTATAAACATACTATTTATGCACCGGGTTTTTATACGGGCTATGGGGTAAAAACCTTGCCTGGTATCAGGGAAGCCATTGAGCAAAGAAATTGGAAAGAAGCGCAGGAGCAGGTTGTTGTGGCTGCCGGCGCAGTGGATGCCTTGAGGGCCTATTTGCAAACGGCCGTTGAATGATTAGGAGGTGAACAAGTGTGGATTTAATTGTGGCTTCGGTCAGCATACAGTTTTTGAGGCGCGCCGCGCTCCGTCCCAGCGGGACGGTAGGTGGGTAGAAAAAATAATCAAATTAGCATCTGGGGCTGACTAAAAAGGGTTTAAACTAAAAATATTTCACGTTTTAAAGCCCAACTAATCGGGGTCAACTGTGAGGCTTTGAGAAAGCCTCACAGGTTGACCCCGTTTTACTAAATTCGGTTTTAGTCCCTTTTTGGTCACCCCCGGCCCAAAGCAGGGAGATAGCCAGTAAGTCGATTATGTCAACATTGGTTCTTTGCAAGCAGGATTTACACATATATCCCGTGTTACTTCTTCTGTTCCGCTGGAACAGCGACCAATGTATGGCGTTTTTTCTACCCACATGACGTTCCTCTGGAA
>JBBPYM010000055.1:0-13022 GCA_038199905.1 Chitinophagales bacterium
ATCCACTGACCACTTACGAATTTACAATGATGAACAGGAGATCTACATTACATCAGAACCGTCATCTATTGGCAATAACAATGATCTTAAACTTGCACTGAAAAAAATAAACATTGGCGATTTTTCACCATTTTTTGCAAATGATAATCGGCTCGAAGGTTTACTCAGCGGTAATGTGCGCATTTCGGATCCGCTGGGAAACTTACATGTAGACGTTCAGGCAGAGGCCCGGCAGTTCCGTTTGGATGACGATTCATTGGGAAGCGTGGGTATTAACGCTAACTACACCAAAAGCACAGGGAAAATTAATGCTAATGTCAATTCGGAAAACGAGAACTACCAGTTTGACGTGGCCGCCGTTTTTAACATGCTCGACAGTACAGGCCAGGAAATGGACATTAACATCAACCTTCGTAATACCAGCATCCATCCTCTTGAAAAATATCTTAAAGGAATATTTAGCAGGTTAAGCGGCAAGGCAACAGGTAACCTGCAGGTGGTTGGCCCTGCCACTAACCTTCGCTACCTGGGCGACATTCAAATAAAGGAAGGTGGTCTGCTCGTAGATTATACAAAATGTTATTACAAAATCCCTGCGGCGCAGTTTAAGTTTGCCGATGGCGCAATAGACTTCGGCAGTTTTACATTAAAAGATACGCTGAATAATGTTGCTGAAGTGACCAGCGGACGGATGGATCACCGTGCTTTTAAAGACCTCGAATTTGATTTTCATCTCAAAAGCAACCAGCTTCTACTGTTAAACACCACCGCCGGCGATAACAACCAGTTTTACGGCACCATGGTTGGAAAAGTAAACATGAACTTTACGGGCCCGTTGGAAGATATGCAGATGGATATTAAAGGTGAGCCAACAGACACGTCAAATATCTACCTGCCAATCAGCAACAGCCGTGAAAGTGGCGACGCCGGATTCATAGTCTGGAAAGTTTATGGTCGCGAAATGCAGGACCAGGACCTTAAATTCAGGGAAAGTAATCTCACCGTAAACCTTGATATCAATGCTAATAAATACGCAAACGTTTTTGTGATCCTCGATGCACTTACCGGAGATATTATAGAAGCCACCGGCAACGGCAATATCAAACTTAGAGCAGGTACAAGGGAAGATATGACCATGAGCGGTCGTTTTAATATTGAGCGGGGTAATTATACATTTACTTTCCAGGCCATTAAAAGAAGATTTAAGCTGAGGGAAGATGCCGGTAGTTATATCTCCTGGAACGGCGATCCGACAGCGGCAACCATTGACATCGAAGCGGAATACGAAGCTGAAAACGTCCGTTTTAGTGACCTGTTAAATGGCTCAAGCCTGGGCAATTCCGTAAGCACTGACGTAAAACGTTACAGGGGAAAAGTATTGGTGATAGCAACGCTCACGGATCGCCTGACGAAACCTGAGATCGCTTTCAGAATCGAGCTGCCTTCCAACAGCACCATCAGGAGTAACCCGGATGTAGCTACCGTGTTATCATTTATAGAAAATGATATCAATGAGTTGAACAAACAGGTTTCATTCCTAATCTTGTTTAACACCTTTGGTCCTTACACAGGCGGCGGTGCGCGTGGTGGGGGAACCGGTGACCTCGCAAATAAAGCGCTTGAGGGAATTGTGGTTAATAGCATATCGGGCTTTTTGTCAAATATCCTGACCAAAGAATTTTCAGATGTATTGCAGAATATTTTTAAAGATAAAAGCCTGAAAGTAAACATCAATGCTTCAATATACAGTGGGTCTAACCTGATAGACAATTATAATCCAAACCAGGTGACCCTTCCGGATAGAACCAGCCTGAACATGTCTATAGAGAAAAGTTATTTTAACGAGCGACTCACATTTGTGGTAGGAGGTGCATTAGATTTCGGGCTGAATACAACACAACAAAACCAAACTTCCGCATTCCCGTTCCTGCCGGATGTAACAGCCGAATGGCTGCTTACTCCCGAAGGTAAATTCCGCTTAACGTTCTTTTACCGCGAAAACTATTCCTATATCGGCACAACTGGCGGCAAACAAAATCGTTCGGGTACGAGCATTTCTTTTCGCAAAGAGTTTGACAGGATAGACCAGTTGTTTAGAAAACTTAAAAAATAAACGGCGAATTTAGAGTTCAAACCGCTTTAATATATCATGGCCCAGTTTGTCTCTTTTTGTTTGAAGATATTTTTGATTGTGAGGATTTGCTACAATTTCAATTGGAACGGTGTCAACAATCTCGATACCATAACCGGATAACCCTGCTCTTTTTTTTGGATTGTTGCTCATCAACCGTAATTTATTGATGCCCAGGTAACGCAGAATCTGCGCGCCAATGCCGTAATCCCGCTTATCCATGGGAAAGCCGAGATGAAGATTTGCTTCAACAGTATCCATTCCCTGCTCTTGTAAGCGGTACGCTTTCAATTTGTTAACCAGTCCGATGCCCCTGCCTTCCTGGCTCATGTATAAAATTACTCCCTTGCCTTCCGCCTGTACCATTTCCATAGCCATATGAAGCTGGTCGCCACAGTCGCAACGCAGCGAACCTAGAATATCACCAGTAAAACATGATGAGTGAACGCGGGTCAGCACTGCTTCTCCTTTCGTAAACTCCCCTTTGATCAGCGCCATGTGCTCATTATTTGTGTTCTTTTCTCTGAAAGAAATAAGTTTGAAATCCCCATATTTTGTTGGCATGTCAACTCTTACTACTTCTTCAATCAGGGAATCACGCTTGAGGCGGTATTCAATAAGATCTTTTATTGAGATCAATTTAAAATTAAACTTTTCAGAGATTTTTCTCAATTCAGGCAGCCTGGCCATCGAGCCGTCTTCGTTCATAATTTCTACAAGTACCCCGGCGGCCTCAAAACCGGCCAGCCTGGCAAGGTCGATAGTAGCTTCCGTGTGTCCGGCGCGGCGAAGTACACCACCGGATTTTGCCCTCAACGGGAAAATGTGGCCTGGTCTTCCAAGGTCTTCAGGTTTGGTATTGGGATTTACTAAAGCCTGTATCGTCTTTGAACGGTCTTTGGCGGAAATTCCGGTAGTACAGCCTTGACCAAGTAAGTCAACAGAAACGGTAAAAGCCGTCTCATGCAGCGCAGTATTATTATTCACCATTAAGTCTAATCCTAACTCGTCGCATCTTTCTTCAATAATTGGAGCGCAAATCAATCCTCGACCCTGTGTACTCATAAAATTTATAATTTCAGGGGTTACATTGTGCGCGGCTGTTACAAAGTCACCTTCATTTTCACGATCCTCATCATCAACCACTATAACAAGCTTCCCGTTTTTTATATCTTCAATGGCACTCTCAATGCTGTCTAACATGTGTAAAAGGTTTACTATACAAAAATAACAAATAGCCATTGCTAAGGTTTAAATAGTTTATTTGTTACCTATATTGTTGCCTGTGCAGCGGTTTTTAATAATTAGTTGCCTTAAGGGTGTGTTAATATGAACCTTAACATTTGTATATTATTTCCTTTCTTTGCCCAATAAATAACACATTATGTTTAATTTGAGAATCTTGCGCGTTTTAATGGCCACAATCCTGTTTATTCCGCATTTGTTAGTTGCCCAGGTAACTAATAGTAGCGTAACAGGTATTGTAAAAGCTGGCACTGAGGTACTAACTGGCGCTACCATCAAAGCGACCCACCAGCCGACTGGTACTACCTTCAATACAACTTCCCTGAAACAGGGAGTTTTTAATATTGTAAATATGATACCCGGTGGACCTTACACTATTGAAGTGTCGTATGTTGGTTACCAGACTTATAAACAAGACAACATCACGTTAGCCCTGGGAGAAAACACCCGCCTTGACCTTTCTTTAAGTACCACAGCCGCTACCCTTGAGAACATTGTGGTTAGTGGAACTGTTTCGGGATCAAAAAAGAAAACAGGTGCATCAACCAGTATTAGCAGGCAGCAAATCAATGCATTACCAACATTATCCAGGAGTTTGCAGGACTATACCCGTTTAACTCCCCAAGCAAACGGCAACTCCTTTGGCGGAGCAAACAATAAATACAACAATATAACTATTGACGGCGCGGTTAATAATGACGTGTTTGGTCTTGCCTCAAGTGGAACCCCCGGTGGCCAGGCTGGTACAACCGCAATATCACTGGATGCTATCCAGGAGATCCAGGTAGTTCTGGCACCGTACGACATCACCTACGGTAATTTTACCGGTGGTGGAGTCAATGCAGTTACCAGGTCAGGCACCAATAAAGTAGAAGGATCAGCCTATTATTTTTTTAGAAATCAGAATACCGTTGGAAAGGATCCGATTTTGAAAGTTAAAACAACCGATTTCTCTGACAAACAATACGGTCTGAGAATTGGCGGACCAATTGTCAAAAACAAACTGTTTTTCTTCGCGAATGCAGAATTGGCAAGAAGAACGGCCCCAACTATCAACAATGCAGGCGAATCAACTTCTTTTCTCACTGCAGCCGATGCTAAAACATTGTCTGATTATGTAAAAACGAAATATAATTATGATGCCGGCACTTACGGCGCATTTGACGCTGAAACACAGAGTGATAAACTGTTTGGCAGGTTAGACTGGAACATCAACGATAAACATCGCTTAACGATTCGTCACAATTACATCAAGGCTTATGATGATAACATTACCCGCTCTTCTACACTGTTCCGTTTTGGAAATAACACCTACAGATTCAATAACAAACAAAACACTACAGTGCTTGAATTGAGGAGCCGCTTTAGCAATTCACTTTCAAATAACCTGATTTTAAGCTCACAGAAGATCAGGGATTACCGTAGTACTTACGGATCACTATTCCCTTCCGTCGAAATTCCTTACGGTTCAGGAGTGGTACAGCTTGGCTCTGAAAGAAGTTCAACAGCCAACGAATTGGATCAGGACATCTTTGAGATCACCGATAACCTAAAATATTTTGCAGGTAAGCATACCTTCACGCTCGGTACTCACAACGAATTCTTCAAATTTCGTAATCTTTTCATCAATAATCTTAACGGAAGATGGAGATTCAACAACCTCCCAGATTTCCTTAACAACGGAAACCCTCGCTCACTTGATGTTACTTACTCAAATGTAGCAGGCGATCTCAAGCCATCTGCCGAATTTTCAGCGGCTCAACTAGGGTTTTATGCCCAGGATGAAATCCAGATTAATTCACAATTCAGGCTCACCGCAGGGTTGAGAGTTGATGTGCCCATTATCGGTGACAGACCAAGTTATAATAAGATTGTTGACTCTACTTATAAGGGAGCCTACTCAACTTCGAACATTCCTACAGGACAACTGCTTTGGTCTCCAAGAGTCGGATTCAACTGGGATGTAGAGGGTGATAGAAATGTGATAATCAGGGGAGGTGCAGGTATTTTTTCGGGCCGCGTGCCATTTGTGTGGTTATCTAATCAATTCTCCAATACAGGAGTCTTGCTGAACACTATCAGCGTAACATCTAACATAAACGGTGGCAAAGGCTTCGAACCAGACCCTGCGAAACAGAGCGCCCTGGGAACAGCAGGCAAAACCTTTGAAGCTGATCTGATTACAGAAAACTTTAAACTTCCACAGGTTGCCCGCTTCAACCTGGCTGCAGATATTAAATTGCCATGGGACATTAACGCGACTTTTGAAGGCATTTATTCAAAAACCATTAACAACGTTTTATACACAGACGTTAACCTGACCCCGGCAGTTGGGATAGTGGACCAGGCATACAACCTTGGTTTTGACAAAAGGATCGCGTATGCTACCAGCACAGCAGGACGCAGGATAAATGGAAACATCACCAATGCAATTTTAATAAGTAATACCAATAAGGGGTACAGTTATAACCTCTCTGCGCAGTTCTCAAAAAGCTGGAAGAATGGATACGCTTCCGTTGCTTATAATCACAATGACGCAACAGAAGTAAATAGCGGCGCTAGTTCAACAGCTTTGTCTAACTGGTCTTTTGTTCAGGTGGTTGGCAACCCAAATACTCCGCCTTTGGCTACAACCAACTACGCCCTGACACACCGTATCATTGGCATATTTTCATACAACATTAGCTATACCAAGTATTTGAAATCCGCTATCTCCTTTTTCTATTCTGGCAACTCAGGATCAAAGATTACTTACCTTGTTAACGGTGATCTGAATAGTGATGGACAATTCGGAAATGACCTCGCCTATATACCAAGAAACCCGGGCGAAATAAAATTTATTGATTTACTTAATTCTAATAATACCGTGAGGTCTACCGCAGCGCAACAGTCCGCGGCTTTTGAATCATATATCAGTAAAAACGACTATCTCAATAAAAGAAGAGGTACATACACAGAAAGAAATGGCAGCAATACTCCCTGGGAACATGTTATCGATATGCGTTTCACACAGGATTTCTTTATTACAACCGGCGAATCTAAACACACACTGGAGTTCAGTTTTGATGTGTTCAACCTAACAAATCTCCTTAATAAAGATTGGGGCCGTCAATACAGTGTTACTAACCAGGCATACAATCTTTTAACTACTGTTAACCGCACAACAGGTCCATTTGCCGGAAAGGGTTATAACTTTTCAGGCGCCCAGTATCCATGGGGCGTAAGTTTCGGCTCAAGGTTCCAGGGACAGATTGGCTTAAGATATAGCTTCAACTAAAAACTTTCAATTAATAAAAAAGCTGTCTCCCAAAAGAGACAGCTTTTTTATTAAACACCTTGTACAACACTGACAACCATACATACCCCATACCCCGTACCCCATACTCCATACCTCATGCCTTCCTCCGCCACCCCCACTTCAAAAACACAGGCATTGCCTCCGCCCAGGTTGCGATATCGTGTTTACCGTCTTGCAGTTCCAGGTAGCAAACATCCCCAGGTAATGTATAACCTTTTTTAACCAATTCTTCCATCATACCCAGCGTGTCATCAATGGAATCTATAATCCCATTGTTGTTGCGATCCATTGTTTCATCCTGGGCCCCTGCTTCAAAAAAGAATTGCAGTCCCGGCGCATAGTTCCCCTCCCGGATTTTTGTATGCATGATCCTGTCCGTATTTTCATCATACCCCTCATCAAGCGCTTTCGTACGCCACCAGAGCGAGCCACTGAAAACCCCGGCTTTCTGAAATTCCCTCGGATGACTCCATACAATATCCAGCGCGCTCAACCCGCCAAGGGAAAACCCAGCAAATGCTTTTGATGTAAAAGACATAATATTATAGGTGGATTTAATCAGAGGCAGCAACTCCTCAAAAATAAACTTTGTATAAGACCCCGCTTTGTATCCTCTCCCGAGGTAATCCAAAACACCAGTGGTGCCATATTCCGTTTTCCGATCGCCAGCATAAATACCTACACAGAACAATGGAGAAATTTCCTGCCCTGAAATTAAGTTCCTTAAAATCGCAGCAAGTCCAAGCTCCTCCATGTTTTGCCCGTCGTTAATAAGCAGCAGATCAACAGAACGATTATCATTGACAAAGTCAGGTAAAAAGCATTCTACTTTTACGTTACGCTCGAGGTATATCGATTCAATTTCAATGATATCAACCTTAATTACTTGTTGGTTCACTAATTGCATATTTTAAAAATAATCAAATTTGCAAATTCATTACCGATAATAAACATGATAGCATCATCAATGCTATAGCAAATTCCATTAAATAATTCTATTACCCAAAACAAGCTAAACAATCATTTGTTTTTCTGTGTATTTAAAAATAAATTTGATAAACACTGTTTAATCGCAAATACTTACCGGCGATGAAATTATTACACAACCAATCGCCCCCTGTTATATTTCAACTTGTATTAAAGTATTGCTGGGCCTTAAAAATATTTCATCTACTTAAAAAAACAACATGAAAAAAATTGGCATTCTATTCGGCAAGGAAAGAAGTTTTCCGATGGCATTCATAGACAGGGTGAATAGTAAGGCAGTAGACGGCATCACTGCTGAACCAGTAAGAATAGACAAAGTAATGCAGGGTGAACCTACCAAATATGATGTAATAATTGACCGGATTTCGCAAGACATTCCCTTTTACAGGGCTTTTTTAAAAAATGCGGCCTTAACAGGAGCAGCAGTAATTAACAACCCTTTCTGGTGGAGCGCGGATGAAAAGTTTTTTAATAACTGCCTGGCAACAAAGATAGACGTGCCGGTACCCAAAACGGTTATACTGCCTTCAAGGGATTTGCCAGTGGATACCTCAGACGAATCTTTTAGCAACCTTGCATACCCGTTAGACTGGCAGAGCATATTCGATTACGTTGGTTTCCCTGCCTACATGAAGCCCTTTGCCGGCGGTGGATGGAAGAATGTTTATAGAGTAAACGACGCCGATGACCTGTTTAATAAACATAGTGAAACCGGCGAACTGGTAATGCTGTTGCAGGAAGAAATTATTTTTGATGAATACTATCGTTGTTACTGCATTGGTGGTAAACACGTGCGTATCATGCCTTATGAACCCCGCAATCCGCATCACCTCAGGTATGAGGCTGGCTTTACACCTTCTCCAGAACGCCACCAGCAAATGGAAGACATCGTTCTAAGGATTAATCATTACCTTGGTTATGATTTTAATACGGTTGAACTGGCCTTGCGCAACGGAGTACCTTACGCAATTGATTTCTGCAATCCTGCACCTGACGCGGAAATTAAAAGCGTAGGACAAGAAAATTTTGACTGGGTTGTGGAAACGGCGGCCAATTACGCTATCGAACGTGCACAGAACAATCAGCCCGGCAAAGACAATCTTACATGGGGTAAATATGTGCAAAAAAGCACCCTGCAGGAAACTTTGTTTTCATAATTCAATTGAAATAGCCTGGCTGAACAACCCTCAAAAAAAATCCATCAAATATGGGTAATATAAGTTACAAACACTTCACGCTTGGAGTTGAAGAAGAATATATGGTGGTGGACCCATATTCAAGAGAATTGAAAAGTCATGAACAAAAGATAGTCCAGGAAGGTCATAAAGTTATTAAGGACAAGGTGAAAGCGGAAATGCACCAGGCCGTAGTTGAAGTAGGAACAGATATATGTAACGATGTAGCAGAAGCTTATAAAGACGTGAGCCTTCTTCGTAAAACGATTTCGGAGATCGCTGGTAATCTCGGCTTTTGGGTAGGCGCTTCAGGAACACATCCCTTCAGCCATTGGCAAAGCCAGCTTATTACTAACCATGCTCGTTACAATGAAATAGTTAATGAATTGCAGGAGGCAGCAAGAAGTAACCTTATTTTCGGCCTTCATGTACACGTGGGAATGGAAAACCGTGAAATGGCAATTCATATTGCTAATTCGGCCCGCTATTTTTTACCGCATATCTACGCGCTTAGCACTAACTCCCCTTTCTGGGAAGGAAGGAAAACAGGATATAAATCCTTTCGCACAAAGATTTTTGATAAGTTCCCCCGCACCGGAATCCCTGATTATTTTGAAAGCATCGAAGCATACGATCGATACGTAAACCTGCTCATAAAAACCAATTGTATTGACAATGCTAAAAAGATCTGGTGGGATCTGAGGGTGCATCCTTTCTTTAATACCGTGGAATTTCGCATTTGTGATGTGCCGATGACCGTGGAAGAAACCATCGCCATCGCTACGCTCTTTCAAGGTGTTTGCGCCAAATTATATAAGCTCAAGGCCAAGAACATGAATTACATGATCTACCAACGTGCACTGTTAAACGAAAACAAATGGCGCGCAGGTCGCTATGGGCTCGACGGCAGTTTGATCGACTTTGGCATCGAGGCAGAAGTGAACACGCGTGTTCTAATTTATGAACTGCTTGATTTCATTGATGATGTCGTTGACCACCTGGGTAGCCGTGATGCACTGCCGCTTGTAGGCAAAATACTCGATCATGGTACAGGCGCGGATCGCCAACTAAAGGTTTTTGAAGACACAGATGATCTTACAAAAGTGGTTGATTACATCCACGATCAATTTCTAAGCGGCATCTGATAAGAACATCTGCCATCTATTCAGCAACGGGGTAGAAAGTATAATCGTTGGCACGCAAATGTCAATGCAGACGCTACAGTGGCTCCAAAGTATACTTTCTCCCTTCATTAGCTTTTTGGAGATAATCCATGAGTGGTGCGAAGTATTCAACCATCGCTTTGGCGCTTAGGTCGCTCCCCGTTTTCTCTTTCAAAACTTCCCGCCAGTCCTTACTTGCTCCAGGATACATAATTTCACGCAGAAAATTACCCACGTCTTTGTTGCCGTAGTAATTTGTAGCATGCGGATCCTGGTGCAGTATTTTCACGGCAATATGATCGTGCAATTGAAATAAAAGCACATAGGACAAAGCGTAATCATAATATTGGGCCGCATCATCATTGATATGTGTCTTGGTAGCAGCATCACAATATTCCTCACCTCTTTCTGATGGAGAATTTATTCCCTGGTATTTACGGGCGATCTCCCACCAATGCTTGTTAAATTGCGAGGAGGGCAGGTTTTCCGCGTATAAATCATGTTCAAACATACTCATGGTTCCAGTGCTGAAAGGGATAAACACAACGTAATTGAGCGCTTCTTTTAAAAGCGACTGCATCTCATCTGTCTTGCTTTCACCTGAGATCAATTTCAAATTTTGTAAAAAAGGCTTTTGCATGGCTGCCATACCCATCATACTTCCAATTGCTTCATGGTACGCACGGTTGGCTCCCTCACGTAATAAAAGCGGTACATCCTTATTACTGTATGTCATGAAATAATATATATGGCCCAGTTCGTGGTGAGAAGTTTCATACCACTCACTGTTCGGTATAACGCTCATCAATGAACGAACATCTTTGTTTAGATCCATATGCCAGGCGGAAGCGTGGTTATTCTTTTTATAGTTTGAACCGACAGCTGCCGGGTACAGATCAGATTTTTCCCAAAAGGAAGCTGGCAGTGAATCAAAACCCAGGCTCCTGTAAAAACGCTCTCCCTGTTGAACGATCCACGCAGCGTCTTTTGTCTTTAAAACACTATCCAGGTTTATCCCTGCTACATCTACCATCCCGCTCCAGTCCTGTCCCCACCGGTTTGGCAGCCAGTGTGCAGGTATTAGATCCGGAACATCTTTAACGTTGTATTTCTTAGCAAGTTCATACCTGGCGTAGGTATGCAACTCGCGATAGAGCGGGTAGATTTCTTTATTGATTTGTTTGAGAAGGCCTATCATTTCATTCGTCGTCATTCCATAATCCAACACCTGGTATTCGAAATAATTCTTATAACCCAAGCCCTGAACTGTTTTATTTCGAAGTTCCCTAAGGTTTTCAAGGCCTTCTTTCAGTACTTTTCCAACCTCTTTACTCGCTTCCCATGCACGGAGCCGCTTCAACGTGTCAGCTTCCTTTGCCAGAATGCCGTCGATTTCGTTGGCGGAGACAGGCTTGCCAGAAATCTTGAACTCATAGCCGAATAATTTTTCTGTTTGGTCAGTTTCAGCCTTTATGCGCTCTTTCACCAGTTCTTTTAAACTTTCCGGGTTATTCGCTGCCCGGTATAAAATGGCATTCAATTGTTTTACCTGTAAGGCGGTTAAGATATCCTGCGATTCGAGATATTTCTTAACCTTTTCAATGTTCTCTTTACTGCCTGTAAACGCCGCATAAGCTTCCTGCGCTTTGTTAGTAGCCACAGCGTTGGAAGAGTCGCCCTCAACAATATGAATATTTGACCTCCATTGTGCTTCGTTCGAACCAATACTGAATTCCTGGTACTTTAGCTGGTAACTGTCCAGGTAAACCTGAACACTGTCTTGCAAAACAGCACCACTGTTCCTTCCTCGTTGGGCACCTGGATTACAGTAGACATTACAAATTATAATAATTGATAAAAATAGATAGCGGCTATTCATAACAAGCAATTTTTCTTTAAGTTACGAATGATGTAATTTTTTGCATGAAAAGTTCCCCCGGCCAAAGAAATATATTTCAATGACAATTCTTACCGATAGCCCATACCTCATACCTCATACCTCATACCTCAGGGAAGAAAGTGAGCTTAGGCTATCAAAGACTCAAGCTAACTTTGAAGATTTCATTGCTTTAAAGCTTCCGTCTAAGATCTGACTGATTTACCAGACTGTTACTTTTGCTTGCCATGGCCTGGAACCATATCGGCGTTTAAACATTAACAAAGCGGTTTGGCCCCCAAATTGCATTTTAAAGCATAAATCTTTAAATTTGCACAATGTTCAATAACCCTCAAAAAAGCAGCAAAGTAGCTATCCTGGACCTTTATGAAGGCGTGGCAAATCAGGGTATGCGGTGTCTGAGAGAAATTCTGCAACAATATAGCGCAGCTAATAACTTCGACATCCAGGTTGATGAATTTGATGTCAGGCTTGAAAAAGAAGTTCCTGATCTTTCTTATGATATATATATTTCAAGCGGCGGCCCTGGTAGCCCTTTGGATTCTGAAGGCAATGAATGGGAAGCTCTATATTTTCATTGGCTTAGCAAGGTAGAATCATGGAATAATGATGAAGCCAACCTGCAAAAAAAACACGTTTTTTTTATTTGTCACTCCTACCAGCTCGCCTGCCGACATTTTAAAGTGGCCACAGTTTGCAAAAGAAAATCAACGGCTTTTGGCGTTTTCCCCATTCACATATTGTCTGATGGCATGAATGAGCCTGTTTTCGAAGGCTTGAGTGATCCTTTCTATTCTGTTGACAGTCGAGACTACCAGGTAGTCAAGCCTAATCACAATCTGCTGCAGGAAATGGGCGCCAGCATTCTCGCGCAGGAAAAGGACAGACCCCATGTTCCCTACGAACGCGCAATTATGGCTATACGTTTTAACAATTACATGGTCGGCACCCAGTTTCACCCGGAGGCAGATGCGGTGGGCATGAGCATGTATCTTCAGCGGGAAGATAAAAAACAAACAGTAATCGCGGAACATGGTGAAGCCAAATGGAAAAGCATGATCACACACCTCAATGATCCCGACAAAATCCGCTGGACCTATTCCCATGTTATCCCTAACTTCCTCAA
>JBBPYM010000056.1:0-11041 GCA_038199905.1 Chitinophagales bacterium
CAATTGCAAATCAAATTTATGTGTTATGGAACTGTTTGACGTCATAAAATTTATCAATCATCAAACTGTGCCATATAAAGCCGATTCAATCTGGGCTGAGCTGGGATGTGGCTCAGGAACGTTTACCTATGCCCTCGCCAATGTAATGAAGCCCGGCAGTTCCATTTATGCCATCGATAAGAGCATCACCAACTGGCAACCGCAAATAAATGCTTCCGAAATTCTATTAATCGACAACAAGTGGATTTTGGTTTGGAGGAACCTGATCTGCCTAAGCTGGATGGAATTCTGATGGCAAACTCACTTCATTATGTCGAAAACAAACTGGCCCTGTTAAATAAATTAAGCAGGAAGCTGAATGATGATGGCATTTTTTTGATCATTGAATACGATACCACGGCTTCAAATCCCTGGGTGCCTTTCGGTGAGTTTTCATTCATTACAGGCAATATTTGAAAAAGCCGGTTATTACAATGTAGAAAGACTGTATGAAAAGGCATCTGCTTTCGGCAGATCAAATTTATATTCGGCTTGCATTAAACATTAAAAAGCCGGAAAATCAGTTGATCTTCCGGCATTTGGTGGAGGATATCGGACTCGAACCGATCACCTCAAACATGCCATGCTTGCGCTCTACCAGATGAGCTAATCCCCCGTTTGATTACGGATTGCAAATATAGGAGGCAGGGTGATTGAAACCAAAAAAGCTTTAGGGAGCTGTCAGCTATCAGCCGTCAGCTATCAGCCGTCGGTATTCGTTGCGCAAAAACTTTTCGGTGTATCTCCTTACCATTCGATTCTTTGGAACCGCTGACAGCTGATAGCTGAAGGCTGAAAGCTATCCAACAATTCCCCCTTCCCCGTTGTTATCCTCCAAACCGGCAAACATGGGCATTTTAAAACAACTATCTGAATACCTTTATATCAGGAAAAGAGACCCGAATGAACCTAATACGCAATGGATGAAATATATGCATGGGATCAACCGCATTTCGATATTCATGTTCCTTTTTGCGATTGTAGTCCTTATTATTAAAATGATTTTTTTCAAGCACGGGGGCTAACGATTCATTTATACGGCTGTTAGAAAATTCATGATGCTTTTTGCTGCATTTGAGGAGGCATTTCCGCCTTCACCTAGTAATTTTTTTAGATCGGTATAATCTTTTCGCAGCTTTTCTTTATGGTTTTGGTCGTATAAAAGCAGGTTTAGCTCTTTTTGCAGGTTTGTTACCGTCAGCTCGTCCTGGATCAACTCTTTCACTACTTCCCTGTCCATAATAAGATTTACAAGACTGATATATTTAACCTTAATTAACCGCTTTGCGATCCAGTAAGAGACGGTACTGCCCTTGTAACAAACAACCTCTGGCACTCCAAATAGCGCCGTTTCCAGTGTGGCCGTTCCGGACGTTACCAATGCAGCATCGGATTTTGCAAGCAAAGAATAGGTTTGATTTCTAACAGTTGAAACATTTTGATAGTCCTTCAGCAGCCCGTCATAAAAAGAATCTTCCTGGCCGGGCGCCATGGCTACCACAAAATGGTGATCAGGAAATAATGTAGTTAATGACAGCATGATAGGAAGTTTTTTCAAAATTTCCTGTTTGCGGCTTCCGGGTAGCAGCGCGATAGTTTTGAAGGCCGGGTGCTGCTCATTTGAAGACTGTTCGTCCGCAGCCTTTTTTTTAAACTCATCAATAACTTCCACCAACGGGTGACCTACATAATCTACCGGGTAGTCCCACTTTTGATAAAAATCCTTTTCAAACGGCAGTATAACAATCATCTTGTCGACTGTCTTTTTAATAGTATGTACGCGATTCTCCTTCCACGCCCATATCTGCGGTGAAATATAAAAAATTACTTTGTACTGATGTTGTTTCGCCCATTTCGCGATGCGAAGGTTAAAACCGGGATAATCGATGAGTATGACTACATCAGGAGCGAATGCCTGGATATCTGTTTTACAAAACTTTAAGTTCTGCAGGATTGTTCCCAGGTTTTTTATCACTTCCGTGAATCCCATAAAGGCAAGATCCCTGTAATGTTTTACTACGCTGGCACCCTCGGCCTGCATCATATCCCCACCCCAACACCTGAATACGGCACTGGCGTCCAGCTTTTTTAGTTCTTTTATAAGGTTGCTCCCATGCAGGTCTCCCGAAGCCTCGCCTGCAATGATATAATACTTCATATTCTTGTCCCTGCACAGGACTTCATTTTATGGTTATGGAACAGCCTTTTACCAGTACCGGTAACGCTATTATTATTTATTTAATAATCTTTATCAGCAATACCGTGATCCCATAAATAACGGTCGCCAGGAATATACCTTTCGCCGTTTTATCCCGTTGGCTGTTGATATAGATAGTAAATAATACAGCGTTGGCGAGTAATGAAATACTGCTGACGGCTGTAAGCAAGGTCTTGTATTCTCTCAGGTAGCCCAGGAATTCCGGGAACGTTACGTTGCGCTGAAAGAAGCTGAGATAATAATAAATAATTAGTCCCAGGAAGGGTGCTGTAAAACCCATGGCCGCGCCAAAAGCGAGATTGTCTTTCTTAAACATTATAATTTCCAGGTTTCTTCCAGTTTAGTTTTAAGCACATAGTTTGTCAGGTCGAACTGAACAGGTACAACACTTACGTAATTATTCTCTAATGCCCATACATCTGTGTCAGTACCCTTATCAAAATTTACAAACTCGCCGGTCAGCCAATAGTACAGCCTGCCATTGGGATCATTCCTTTCTATAAAATCTTCCTCGTATTTAGCGTATGCCTGCCGGCAGATCTTAACGCCTTTGATGAAATCGGCGGCAACTGCGGGAAAATTTACATTCAGCACTGTATGTTTATCCATCTTGCTTTTCAGCATCTCTTCCACGATTATCCGAGCAAATTTTCTGGCTGCTGTGAAGTCTGCGTCAATGCTGTGATCGAGCAGTGAAAACCCGATAGAAGGAATGCTTTCAATAGCCGCTTCCACCGCAGCAGACATGGTGCCCGAATAAATAACATTTATTGAATGATTGGCGCCATGGTTAATGCCACTCAGGCAGAGATCAGGCTTGCGGTGTAATACCTTATCTACCGCAAGTTTTACACAGTCAACTGGTGTGCCTGAACATTGCCACGCTTCCACATCATCAAAGAATTTCACTTTTGTTAACCTTAGTGGCTGCCCAATGGTGATTGCGTGCCCCATTCCGGATTGCGGTTTGTCTGGCGCAACTACTACAATTTTCCCGAGCCCTCTGACCGATTCCACCAGGCTTTGAATACCCGGCGCGGTAATGCCATCATCATTGGTGACAAGAATTATGGGCTGCTCAACTTCCTTCTTATTCTTTTTTACAACTTTAGCCATGTATCAAAGCTAAAATAAAACTCTCGATTTTTACAATACCGTTAGTCTGCAGTTTTATCATCATGAGGAAACGCGGCAAGCAAAATGCCGAACTTAACAAAAAATTTTTGTAATGATAAAAAAATTAGTATTTTAGCACTAAATATATTAGCTATGTCATTAGCCGGAAAAAATTTGAAGTACCTGAGAAAACTTCGTGGATGGACGCAGGAAGAATTTGCTAATAAACTGAAAATAAAACGCTCCCTATTGGGTGCCTACGAAGAGGAAAGAGCCGAGCCACGCATTGAAGTGCTGGAACTGATTGGCAACATCTTTAAACTTTCGCTGGACGACCTTTTGTTAAAAGATCTGAGTGATGCAAAAGGCAACTACCTGGCAAAACGCAGGGCACAGAAGCTGGAATCCACAGGCAACGAAATCCATCTTGTTCCCGTGAAAGCGGCAGCAGGATACCTTGCAGGCTATGCCGACCCTGAATTTATCGATGAGTTGAATACATTTACCCTTCCCATGCTTGCTCCCGGCAATTACAGAGCCTTTGAAATTGTGGGAGACTCCATGTTACCCACTCCAAGCGGATCTGTTATTGTAGGAGAAAAAATAGAAAAGCTGGAAGATGTAAGAACAAATAATACTTATATAGTTGTTTCCAGGCAGGAGGGCATCGTCTATAAAAGAATCATGAAAAATAATCGTTCAAAAAGTAAGTGGACCCTTATTAGTGACAATCCTACCTATCAGCCATACAATGTAGATGCAGATGATATCATCGAAGTTTGGCAGGCCCAGATGGTGATGACAAAAGCGAATTTACAGCAAAGATGGGACGTTAACCAGTTGGCCGGCCTTGTAAATAACCTGCAGGAGCAGGTGTCAACGCTGAAGAAAAGAATGAACTAGTGTTGGGTTAGCTGTCAGCCGTCAGCTATCAGCCGTCAGCTATCAGCCGTCAGCTATCAGCCTTCAGCCTTCGGCTATCTTCTAGAGATCATCTCATTTTATATTTATGTAGGATCTTAGTTCTCTCCTTTGATGCAACATTATCCTTAATATACTCAAATCTTTATCGGGTAAGATATTGATAAACAATAACAGACAGCCGAAGGCTGAAGGCTGAAGGCTGATAGCTGAAGGCTGACCGCTGACAGCTGACAGCCCTCTACCATCCATAAACTTCTTTCGCCACCCTGAATGTATTACAGTGCGCCTCTACGATTATCTTGATGTCTTCAGAGTAACCACCGCCCATCGAAACAGCGCAAGGGATTTGTAATTGCTTCAAAAGTGTAAGAACATATTTATCACGCGCTTTACAACCTTCTACTGTTACAGCAAGTTTTCCGAATTTGTCTGTAACAAGAATATCAACCCCGGAAAGATAAAAAACAAAATCAGGACGTATTTTTTCCAGCAATGCAGGCAGTGTTTGTTGCAATAACCCCAGGTAACCAGCGTCATCGATTCCGTCTTCCAAAGGAACATCCAGGTCAGATCTTTCTTTGTGAAAAGGATAGTTGTGACCGCCATGCATGCTGAACGTAAAAACGCGGGACTCGTTTTCGAAAATTTTCGCAGAACCATCACCCTGGTGCACATCAAGATCGATGATCATAATTTGAGCAGCCAGTTTTTTTCTAAGAAGGTAGTTGGCCGCTATAGCAAAATCATTTAACATACAAAATCCCTCGCCCCTGTCCGCGAATGCATGGTGAGTGCCTCCGGCAACATTCATGGCGATGCCATTCTCCATGGCATGATAACAACAGTCAATAGTACCCTGCGTTATTATCAGTTCACGTAAAGTAAGGTCCGGCGATTGCGGGAAACCTATATGCCGTTGTTCCTTTGCCGTTAGTTGCTGACCCTTCAATCTTTGAAGGTAGTCTCTGTCATGTGTCCATAAGATTATCTCATCCGGGCAAATAGCCGGCGTAAACAAGTTTTCCGGTGTGATGCTTCCTTCATACAACAACTGGCCAGGGATGAGTTCATATTTTAACATAGGAAAGCGGTGACCTGCAGGTAAAGAGTGCGCATAGATGGGCGCATAGGCAATTTTAAGCATGGACTTATGTTATGTGAATGCAAACAGGTCTGGCACACTGCTGAGACCATCTAAAGATTGCGCAGGAGATCATCAACATAATTTTATCAATTTATTATCCGCTATAGCAAAGACACAGTCTCCGGATTTAGGCTCCATCAATGCGATGCCGGTAAAACGGCTAAAAGCCGGCAGCACAGCGAACGAGGAGCCAAAATAAAAACAGGGAAGACTAAGCGATTGCCTGCCAAGACCCCGAACTTTTACTCCTGGATGAATATGACCGCTGATCGTATAACAGATTGGATTCTCTTCCGTATCGGCTGTCTCGCAGTGTTCATTATCGTGCGTAAAACAAACCCCGTTGATAAGCAATCCATTTGTAAGTAGCTTGATCCCTGCGTTTACATACCATTCGGCTTTTAAAATGTCATGATTACCTTTAACCAATTCCAAAGAAAGGTCAGGAAAGTCGTTTCTCCATTTCCTAAACAGCTCTAGCTCCTTGTTAGCAACACTGTGAAACAAATCTCCCACTACCAATAGCTTTTTGGGTGAGAAATGTTGAATTAATGCTAAGAGCCTTTGCAGGTCTTCCTTGAACACAGATTGGGGCATAGCGATTCCTGACTTCCTGAAGTGACCGGTTTTGCCGAAATGAAGATCTGAAACCACCAGCGTTTGTTCATTTTCCCAGAATAACGCCCTCTCTGGAGAAACCCAAAATACCTGCTGATTTACAATATGTTGAACTGGTGCCTGCATGAATATTTCTAAAGACTGCAAATGTATTGTAAATCTATTTTTGTAGATATCGTTGATAATTAGAAAAGCCTTATTACATTTAAATGCTTAAACACAAATAATAATTCTTATGACTGACATCGACCAATTAAAAGGTACGCCTTTCGAAGACAGGTCTACAAAGAAAACGCTTCCCGGTAGCCTGAACATCTTAACCATACTAACCTTTATTGGTTCTGGTATCGCGTTGATCATGACAATATTCCAGCAGTTTACGGCCAAGTCGAGCCTGGAAGCCATGGAGAAAATGCAGGGTAGTGACGAGCTGGAAAAAATGCCTGAATTTGCGAAGAAAATGTACTCAGACGAATCTATAGCGCTGTTACGTGTTAGTTATGAAAACAGGGTGCCAATACTTATTATCACGATAGTTGGTATTCTTCTTTGCGTGTATGGAGCAATACAAATGCGGGGACTAAAAAAGCAGGGTTTTTATTTATGGCTGATTGGTGAACTGTTGCCTTTAATAGGTACCGTAATTTTTGTCGGAACAGGAATATTAGCAGGGTTCGTTGGATATATAAGTTTGGGGATAACAGCTTTATTTATTTTTCTTTATGCGAGGCAGCTAAAGTATTTGAGTTAAAAATAAACCGCAAGGGATCTGCTGGTGTTGAAGGGGTTTACCGCGCTATCTATCCAATTGGATCTGCATCTTTTTGACCCTGTCCTCCAGCTTTTCGGAAGACATATTTTCACGCATACTGTCTACCTTAATCGGGAAACAAAACGGTGTTAGTCTTTTTGGAAATGTAATAATGATCTTCCCTTGCTGTATGCGCTGTAACATATTACGCAGGCGGGCTTCTTCCATCTGTTGTTCCATCACTTCATTGTATGCCTGCCTGATCAAAAGATTGTTCGGCTCGTATTCAGAAAACACTTTAAAGATTAACGACGCCGAAGCTTGCAGGTGACGGGCCTTTTTATGCTCACCCGGCATGCCCTGGAAGATGAGTCCGCCAATTGTCGCTATATCCCGAAACTTGCGTTTGGCCATCTCACCGGCATTTACGCTTCTTTGTATATCAAGGAAAAGATTTTCGTCGGTGAACAACTCGTAAACGTTCGTATCATCTACCGGTATGGGTTGATCGCTAAGCAGTTCGAAACCATAGTCATTCATCGCGAATGAAAAAGTTATTGGTGTTATCTGGCTGATACGATAAGCGAGAATTGCGGCCATTGCTTCATGCACCAGCCTCCCCTCAAAAGGATATACAAAAAGGTGAAATCCGTCTTTCGTTTCTATCTGTTCTATCAGCAGTTCATGTTCGCGGGGAATATGTGAAAGATGTTCCTGTAACTCAAAAAGTGGCTTTAATACACGGATCTCAATATCAGGAATACTTCCAGGATTATTTTTTAGTATCGAAGGATCTATCACTTTTACCGCTTCGTTAAGCTTCTTGCGCAGCATAAATCCAAGGTTAGCGGAAAGCGGCAACCTGCCCCCATTCCAGCTAGGTACAATAGACTTGCTGGAGGAGGATTTTTTTACCAGCACTGTCATATCCTTGATCATGAGGAACTCAAGGTTACGGCCGGCAAGCGTAAACACGTCACCCGCAGTGAGGCGCGAAATAAAGTACTCCTCTATCACGCCGATATACCCTCCCGACAGGAACTTCACCTTCAACATTGAATCGCTCACGATGGTTCCGATATGCATTCGGTGCCTCATGGCGATGCGCCGGCTATTGATCTTATATAACCCATCATCCAGCACTTCAACTTTCTTGTATTCATCATATTGTTGCAACGCTGTTCCCCCTGTTGTAATAAATTCAAGGATCTCGCGCCATTCATCGTCTGTGATATCCCGATAACAGTAGGTAGATCTTACCTCCGTCAAAATTGTATCAGGATAAAAACCATCAGAAATTGCTATCGTGCACAGGTATTGTATCAATACATCAAAACATAAAATTCGCGGCTCACGGCTTTCGATAAACATTTCCCCGATAGCATTTTTCAGTGCAGCGGCTTCAACCAGTTCAAGGGAATGAGTGGGCAAAAAATACACTTTGCTAACAGCATCCGGCTGATGACCACTTCTGCCTGCCCGTTGAAGGAAACGTGCCACTCCTTTTGGCGAGCCTACCTGTATCACCGTTTCCACCGGTCTGAAATCAACGCCAAGGTCTAAACTGGAAGTGCAGACCACAGCTTTAAGCCGGCCCTCGTGCAAGGCATCTTCTACCCATAACCTTAACTCCTGTTCTATACTGCCATGATGTAAAGCAATAACACCAGCAAGGTCCGGGCTGGCGGTTAAAAGGGCCTGGTACCATCGTTCACTCATTCCCCTGGTATTAATAAAGATAAGCGTGGTTTTGCTTTTTTCCAGAATGGGTAGCACTTTGTTAACAAGGCTCAAGCCGAGGTGTCCTGCCCAGGGATATTTTTCAATCTCGTCAGGTAACACGGACTCTACCTCTATAAGTTTGTTGATCGCCGCCTTTACAATTATACCATCCCCTCCTTTCGGTGCCATTAGTACTTCCATCGCCTGGAGAAGGTTGCCAATAGTTGCGCTAATGCCCCATACGGAGAGTGCGGGTATATTGGCCTGCTGCTGGCCATCTGTGATCGCCACTGACTTCCTTAACCCGATAAGGCGGCAGATTGCCAGTTCCACCTGCACCCCTCGTTTGCTTCCCAGTAGTTCGTGCCACTCATCTACTGCAATTATTTTAAGCGTATTAAATACTTCGGCATATCCTCTCTGCGCCAATAATAATTGCAAACTTTCGGGTGTAATAATCAGCACTTCCGGCATCTGCCGCTTTTGCTTTTGCCTTTCACTAATCTCCGTATCACCGTTCCTGATACCAACCTTCCAGCTCATGCCAAGTTCCAGTAAAACTTCTTCCATCGCCCGGCCAATATCTTTTGCCAATGCACGAAGTGGCGTGATCCACAATAGTTGCAATCCGTTTTTAGAAGCTGCCTGATAATTTTTTGGATGATTATTAATAAAATCTATCAATGCACCGAGAAAAACAGAAAAGGTTTTACCACAACCGGTAGGAGCATTTACCAGGCCGGATCTGCCGTTAATAATATGTAACCAGCTCTCCTCCTGGAACGCAAATGGCGAACGCCCATTCCCTGCAAGCCATTCTCCAATCACTTTATACCCAATGCCTGACGATAGTTCCATAATGCTGTGTTCACAAGTTCAGGAGTTCAACAGTTTTCCCATTTGTTAGGTTCTGAAACGGTTTGCTAATTTTTATAGTTTATTCATCAGGCTGCAGGTCCATCAATCATATTTCCATCTTTCATATGAATAATCCTGTCACTCATGCGGGCAAGTTCTTCATTGTGCGTTACTATGAGGAAAGTCTGGTTGAACTGCTTTCGAAGATCGAAAAACAACTCGTGCAGTTCTTTTGCCCTGGCAGAATCGAGATTACCGGTGGGCTCATCTGCAAATATTATTTTAGGACTATTTATCAGCGCCCTGGCGACTGCAACACGTTGTTGTTCACCGCCAGACAATGCCTGCGGCTTGTTATCCAAACGATCTCCCAGCCCTAGTGATTTCAAAAGGTAAGTGGCCCTTTCAGCTACTTCCTTCTTTTTTGTACCAGCTATCCAACCGGGAATACAGGCATTTTCAAAAGCAGTAAACTCCGGCAGCAGGTGATGAAACTGGAAAACAAAACCCATATTCGCGTTACGGTAAGCTGCCAGCTTTTTGCCTTTTAGCAGGTCGAGCCGCGTATTGTTTAATTCGATGGTGCCAGAATCCGCTTTATCAAGGGTTCCCAGGATATGCAACAAGGTGCTTTTTCCCGCGCCTGATGAACCTACGATACTTACAATCTCCCCCTGCCGGATGTCTACATTAACTCCTTTTAACACGGTAAGATTATCATATCCTTTATAAATGTTCCTGGCTGTTAACATGTAAGTTTTTATTCGTTTAATGATCTTTAATGTACGAACCTAAGATTTTTACCGTTAGTACTAAAATAATGCTTCTGTACAAGCCACACCGCAATAACAACGGCATAAAAATTGAATTCGATAGCTAATTACAGGGTTATATTTGGTAGTTTCATTTTAACTGTTACATTTGCGGAAAATTGAGGGGACCGCTGAAAAGATACTGTGCGGAAAAGACTTCTAATAATATTTAAAAAAAATTAAAGAATAGAAAATGTTTTGGACACTCGAATTAGCATCTTACCTTGAAGATGCACCATGGCCAGCCACAAAAGATGAACTAATTGATTATGCGATACGCAGTGGCGCTCCAATTGAAGTGGTGGAAAACCTGCAGGAACTCGAAGATGAGGGAGAAATTTATGAAGGTATTGATGATATCTGGCCCGACTATCCATCGCAGGAAGATTTTTTCTTTAATGAAGATGAGTATTAAAAGTTTCGAGATATAAAAAAAGGCCATTCATAAGAGTGGCCTTTTTTTATATAAGAAGGTTATTAACCAGTGAGAATGATTGTTTTTGGTTCCCGTCCTTTTGAAGGCTACCCTTAGGACACAAGCAAAAGCGTAATACCAGCATTTTTTAAACGCTATTACAAGCTCCTTTATTTTTCAACAATTATAGGTTTGAACCCTTACGCTGTTACAAAGGATTTAACCTAAAAGTTATCATCCAATGCCTGACCAAAACCTGGGGGCTGTCTTTCATTACAGCGGACAATCTGATGAGCGTGAGGCATGAATCAATGCGATGTTTTCATGTTCAGTATTCCCCGTTCCAGCGGAACGTCAGGTGGGTAGAAAAAACCCACACATTGGTCTCTGTTCCAGCGGAACAGAAGAAGTGACCCGGAACAGA
>JBBPYM010000057.1:0-3190 GCA_038199905.1 Chitinophagales bacterium
GTTTTCTCCAGGAACCAAAATCTATTCCACTCTTCCTGGCGGCAATGTTTATGGAAACCTGCAAGGAACAAGTATGGCTTCACCCGTTGTTGCAGGTGTAGCTGCCTTGGTTTTTAGTTATTATCCAAACTTAAGTCCTGAACAGGTGAAATTTGTTATCGAAAAATCGGCTACTCCTATTGAAGCAAAGGTAAAAAAACCAGGAAGTGACGACATGGGATTTCTTTCTGACATTTCAACTAGCGGTGGCATTTTAAATGCTTATGGAGCGGTTAAACTAGCAGCTACGCTGAAACCAGATATCAACAAACAACAGAAGTCTCAAAAGTCTGTGTTGAAAAATAAAAAGAATTAATAAACGAAATAAATCAAGGGATTAAATCATGAAAGTGCCGGAAGAATTCCGGCACTTTTTTATTAGTTTTAAGAAAATGTTTTTCAAGATGAGTAACCCCTACCAAATTGTATCATCGGAATTTACGCAACGTTATATTAATCTCGTGGATCAAATGGGTATCCAGGAGGCTTTAAAAACAACCGGAAAATCTTTCCGTAAGTTATTAAAAAACCTCCCTGAATATAAACATGACTATACATACGCTACTGACAAATGGACGTTGAAAGACGTTGTGCAACATGTTATTGATGCCGAGAGGGTGTTTTCTTTCAGAGCAGTATCGTTTGCCCGGAAAGATCCTGCGCTTCTTCCCAGTTTTGAAGAGAAGGAGTGGGCAACCAGTGCGCATGCTTCAACCAGGGACTGGGACGAGATGTTAGATGAATTTAGAAATCTTAGGAAGTCAACACGTTTTTTATTCGCATCTTTTCTTGATTATGAGATGGATTACCAGGGAACTGCCAACAATAGTCTCATTAGTGTAGCTGCGATTGGTTACCTGTGTTCCGGGCATCTTCAGCATCATATTAATATTATAAATGAAAGGTATTTGTAGTTAGGGTTTGATACTTACTGTCAGGTTAGGCCATGCTTTGGGCAATGATCTCGGCAATATCCAACACCGCAATATCATTTTCTTTTTCACGGCTTTTTACGCCATCCGTTAACATTGTATTGCAGAACGGGCATGCTGCGGCAACAACAGTGGCACCTGTATCGAGAGCTTCATTAGTTCTTTCGATATTTATGCGGGTGGTTCCTTTTTCCTCTTCCTTAAACATTTGCGCGCCACCGGCGCCACAGCATAAACCATTTGAACGGCAGCGTTTCATTTCAACAAGTTCCACGTCCAGGGCCTCAAGAACCTTTCTCGGCGCTTCATAAATATTATTCGCGCGTCCGAGGTAACAACTGTCGTGGTAAGTAATCTTTTTCCCTTTGAAGTAACCGCCTTCTTTCATTTTTATGCTGCCATTATCTATTAACTGCTGCAAAAATGTAGCGTGGTGCAGCACTTCATAATGGCCACCCAGTTGTGGGTATTCGTTACGAATGGTATTAAAGCAATGGGGGCAGGCTGTCACAATTTTTGTAATCCCATAATTATTCAACACCTGTATATTCTGATAAGCCATCATCTGAAACATAAACTCGTTGCCGGCACGCCTTACCGGATCGCCCGTGCACATTTCTTCCTTGCCAAGGACAGCATATTTTACACCAACCTTGTTTAAGATGGAAGCAAAAGCTCTTGTGATTTTTTGCGCCCGCTGATCAAAACTACCTGCACATCCCACCCAGAAAAGAACGTCCGGGTTTTCGCCCGCAGCAAACAACTCTGCCATTACCGGTACTTCCATGTGATTAAGTTTTAGTAAAAATAGTTCAAAATAGGGAGCTTTTGTCCAGGTGTTATTTATCGTTGAGAAAGTTTTGGCAAGCGCGCGCTGAGTGAGAAAGTTAACATCAAAATCACGGGGGAAACATTTTCTTGGAGATGAGGCATTTTGATAAATTAATATATCTTCGAAGCAACGGTATTAACAATCTATCACATTATTTCCCAACTAAATGTTTGAAATAATCCGTATTTTTTTTACTGGCCTGCTAATTAGTTTACTTGGCGCGCTTCCGCTTGGCACGTTGAATATTACTGCCATGCAGGTATCGATACAGGAAAACAGTCGAAATGCCATTAAGTTTTCATTGGGAGTTGCGCTGGTGGAGATAGCCTATGTGAGGATTTCGTTACAAGGGATGAACTGGGTGATTAAACATCATACTTTATTCTACGTGCTGGAATGGCTAACAGTTTTGTTGTTTATTATATTAGCGATAAGCAGTTTTGTATCTGCCAAAAAAAGCCGCGATCAAAAAAACGTTCTGCTTAATAATAAAATGAATCGATTTTTTCTTGGCTTCACAATGAGCGCCCTAAACCCTGTTCAGATACCCTTTTGGTTTATATGGAGCACGTACCTTTTAAGCACCAACGTGTTGAAACCAACTGAAACCCAGTTCAACTCCTATACCGTGGGCATAGGTTTCGGCACTTTGCTGGGGTTGGCAATATTTATTTTTGCGGGCAAGTGGCTTGTGAATAAACTACAGGCCAGTCACCGAGCCATCAATATAACGGTGGGAATAATATTCGTAATTTCTGCCGCCATCCAGTTGTATCGTGTTATTAACAAACCCCTCCAGGAGCAGCTTGAGGAAAAAACATATTTTGAAAGGAAGAGATAGTTGAACAGTGATCTTTCAAGGGCGATCATTTAATGCCGCCCCGTCAGGGCTAAATTTATATTGCGTTTAACCCAGGTGTTGCCCCAGGCTAGTTTATGTCGCCCACTCAGGGCTTTAGCGAACGCCGTGGGAACACCATTTCTTGCAGAGAGTAACGCCATCGACTACACGCAGATTGGATCAGCTCATCCTACGCTGCAAAATATCTTGGAACTGCGGTTACTCTATCCAAGTGGCATGGTTGAAAATAATTAAAATAAAAAGGCCGCATCAAAAATGATACGGTCTCGTTTATGATTATAGTTGTTGCATTATTGACCCATCGGCATTTCTTGTGAATCTGCCCCACCCTTCATGTTTTTACGTTTGAAAAGAGAAACATCGATTTTCCCAAAGCGGTAACTGAAGTTCAGGCGGAATACTTGTGCATCCCTTCTTCTTGTTGAACTTTGTGTAAAAAAACTTGACTCAGAAAAATAGCTATACTTTTTTGTTCTAAAAATATCATTCATGCTAAGCGTTATGGAAGCGGTCTTGTTTTTTAAA
>JBBPYM010000058.1:0-6818 GCA_038199905.1 Chitinophagales bacterium
AAACATGTACCTGCAACAGCTAGGTAAAACCGCTTTCCTAAAAAAGCAAAAACCTACGCCTTATGACGAAGCTATCAGCCTGATATGGTACCTGGAAAATGTTTTTTATGACGCGGCAGGCCACATAATTTCCTTTTTTCAAAACCAGTTCCCCAGGACCGTGCCCGATGACAATCCAATTATTACCATGGGTTTCTGGCCTGGCGGTGACCGTGATGGCAACCCAAATGTGAGAGTGGATACCACACTAAAGGTGGCGAATGCCTTACGCGATGGCATCATTAAATGTTACTATTCTGATGTAAGGCAGCTAAAACGGCGACTTACTTTTAAGGGAGTTGATACCATTTTAACGGAGCTTGAAACGATATTATACAACAATATTTTTGTACCCGATCAGCATACCGAGCTCACCAAGCAATATATTATCGATTCATTGATGGAGATAAGGAACATACTTATTTACAATCACAATGGTTTGTTTCTCCACCTGGCGGATGACCTGATCAATAAGGTTCATGTATTTGGATTACATTTTGCATCACTAGATATCAGGCAGGAAAGCACTGTTCATGGCAAGGTCTTAGAAACAATAGCACAAAAGGAAGCACTACTGCCTGCAAATTATGCAAAGTTGCCAGCCGGCGAAAAGGAAAAACTCCTAACTGAAACAACCGGAATGGTTAACGTTGAATTGTATGAGGAGGGTATCATACGGGATACCCTGGAAAGCATGCAAGCAATAAAGGAGATTCAGAAGAACAATGGGGAACTGGGCTGCAGCAGGTATATTATAAGTCAGTGTAACAGCTCTCTGAATGTGCTGGAAGTATACGGTTTGCTGTTATTAAGTGGTTGGGAAAAGGAAGAGCTTCATGTTGATATAGTTCCACTGTTTGAAACGGTAGAAGATCTTCAGCAATCGGAAGCAGTAATGAGGTCGCTCTACGAAAACAAAGGGTATAGCGAGCACCTGATTAGGAGGAATAAAAGGCAGACTATCATGGTTGGATTTTCAGATGGCACAAAAGATGGCGGTTACCTGATGGCCAACTGGAGCATTTATAAAGCAAAGGAAAAGCTTACCCAAATATCCGAGTCTTATGGAATAGATGTGGTATTTTTTGATGGTCGTGGCGGCCCTCCCGCCAGGGGGGGCGGAAAAACGCATAAGTTTTATGCCTCCATGGGTAAGAATATTTCTAATAAAGAAATTCAGCTTACCATACAAGGACAAACGGTGAGTTCCAACTTTGGAACCATTGATTCTGCACAATATAATATTGAGCAGTTACTGAATGCCGGTATTTCCAATGCATTGTTCTCTACCCGGTGTGTTACCCTGGAGCCCAACGAAGAAAGCCTGCTGCAGCAGCTTGCCGAAGAAAGTTTTACTGTTTACAGTGCGTTGAAAAATCATCCCGACTTTATGGACTACCTGATGCATGTGAGCCCGTTGAACTTTTATAGTGAAACAAATATCGGCAGCAGGCCGGCGAAACGAGGAGGTTCATCAAAAATGGCATTGAAGGATCTAAGGGCCATACCATTTGTGGGTGCCTGGAGCCAATTAAAACAAAATGTAACTGGTTATTATGGTGTGGGCGCAGCATTACAGGAGCTTGACAAGAAGGGGCTTCTGAATGACGTAAAAAAGCTTTACCAAAATTCAATGTTCTTTAAAACGCTGATTGATAACTGTGAAATGGCTATGAAAAAATGTTTTTTTCCGCTCACAGAGTTCCTTTCAGATCATCCTAAATATGGGGAGATCTGGGGAATGATTTATAGGGAATATGAGCTTACCCAACGTTATATTTTTATGTTATCCGGTAAAACAGAGCTCATGGCAGATTACCCGGTAGAACAATTGTCAGTACAAATGCGGGAACGCATTGTTTTGCCGCTGACAACAATCCAGCAATTTGCTATCTCGCGTATCAGGCAGATGGAAGAAGACCTGGTTAATAACCCGATGAAGGATATTTATCAGAAACTGGTGATACGTTGTTCGTTTGGTATTATCAATGCAGGAAGGAATTCAGCGTAGTGTGAAATGCTGAAATATGATTTTTCTGATTAAAGAGTTTATTATGATTACTGTTGACTGACTTAAAGTATTTTTTTAGGTCTTGTTGAAAACTCATAATCCATTAAAACCTTTAAACATAGGTTCAGTAGCAATGAATTGCTGGTTCATTTTTCGACACATAATTCAATAAAAAAGGAAGCAATTTGCTTCCTTTTTTATTTGAACTATGTTGTGTCATTTATCGTTTCGTCATGTTGCGTCAGATCCAGCCCGATAGCCTCTTTGCCTATGGCAGGATAGTGTACAACAATATCACCTTGGTTTATGGATGGGTTTCCAACGAATCCACCAATTGTTGGAAGGACGGCTATGCCAAAACCGTAGCACAGCGCCGCTGATATTAACATCCAGGATATATCTGTAAAAATATATACTTTGGATCCATCAAAGTCATTAAATACAGGGTTATATATGCCGATGATTGAAAAAAGCGTCAACAAGATAAAAGGAATAACGCTATCAAATTTGAATTTACTAATGGATTATTTTTTAGAATTGATAAGCAACTCTTTAAATTTGCCGGTAATAACCGGGCTATTGAGACCTGATTGATTAAGTCGGCAGGTATAACGATGAACAATAGACGCAAGTGGCACCGGGACTTGTTTAGAGGATGGGAGGTTTTCTATCTGCAATATTCGTTAGAGCAATGTTATACCACTAAAACTGGTAGACAGCAGCCAGCAGGAAGTTACCCACAGATGACGTTGAGCTACCATTACTTTTAGTGAATATTTTTTCACTGGAGTTGTCTAACCTGACTTCAGGTATAAAGATGAAAGAGCTGAGTCTAAAGTTCGCGGACAGGGTGGTAGCGAATACAGATCCTCCGATACCGTAATCATTGTAAACTTTAAGTTCATTTTTATCAGAGAAATACTCGCCTCGTAGCGTCAAACCAAATTTGGGTGTTTGGTCCAGGTTAAGGTATAAAGCAGATCCCCACCAGCTTTTAGCATCATTGTATTTGTCAGAGCCGGTGTAAACTTTTGTGCTGTTAACAGTACCGTTATAACCGATGCTGAATTTGTCACTGAGTTTGGCGGTAAGTACGGCGTCGAACTGGCCAGATTTAGAAGTATCTATTCCTTCACCACCTACATAATTGAGGTAGAGCTTAACATTGTCGCTGGCGGCAAGGCTGTATTGTGCAAGGAAGAATTTTTTGTTGATTACACCATCTGGGACGTATTTAAAGTCAGTAGGATTAGCTATGCCCAGCATGAAGCCACTTTTGCCTTTTGTAAAATCAACTTTGAAACCTGTATGAGAGAAAGGCCCGTTTGTAAACATGTAAGACATGCTGTAATTACGGTTTGCATAAGGATCAACCAGTTCATAGCCTACATGAGTAGCCCAGGTGCCGGCTGTAAATTTAACCCATTCTGCAGGTGCATAACTAATATATATTTGTTTGATCGTGCTGAATACGATGTCACTGGTAGATCCATTGTCATCGGTGTAACTGAACTCCCTGGCTCTTTTGCCAAACCCCAGGTCAGCTACAACGTCTAATTTGTCTGTCTTATGTTCAAGTTTAACCGTTGCCATTCCAAGTTCGAACCGGCTGTGAGAGTTGGTGAAGCTGGTTTTGTTATTGTCCCTGCTTTTAGAAAAATCGTACTTGTAATACAGGTCTACGGAGCCGGTAACGGAGAGGGGTGGAGCGGGCGCTGCAGAATCAGTCTGTGCCTGAAGCGCAAGGGCAGTCATCATTGCAAAGGTCGAAACAAGGATTTTTTTGAGCATTAATGTTCGTTTTTGATTATGAATAAAATCTTTGACGCAGGGTTTTATCTGGCAATTTGCGCGGATTAGGGACTTATAACAATGAATTCGGGAACACCGGCCTTCTGAAAAAAACCAATATCTGTATCAAGATATCTATGACGCATCTTAATATTGCAACAAAAACTGTTGGCTTTGTTGTCTTTGTGAGTTACGTTGGAAAGAAAGATGGCAACTTTGTTAAAGTTGCCATCTCTTCCCCGACATTTTTAAATTTTATATATTGGGGATCAATTGTTCTTCCACGCCATTTTTATTATTTACCAATAAAGTACCCTGGAGGTAATTTTCATTATGTTGGGTTGAATCGAGTCCGAGCGCTTCCTCTTCTGAAGTAACCCTGATAGGCTGAATAAAGTTGATCAATTTGAAAATCCCGTATGATACGGTGAAGCTATATGCGACAACGATCAACATTCCTTTCAGCTGGATAAAAAGGAAGGCCCAGTTGCCATAAGCGCCGCCCATTGCACCTGCGCTATTAACCGCGGTAGTAGCAAAAACGCCTGTCATTAACATACCAACCATGCCGCCAATACCGTGGCATGGGAACACATCGAGTGTGTCATCCAGTTTTGATTTCGATTTATAGTAAACTGCCAGGTTAGAGATGATTGCGGCCACAAAGCCGATGAATATACTTTGTGGAATTGCAACGAAACCTGCGGCAGGAGTTATTGCAACCAGTCCGACCACTGCTCCGATACAAAATCCGAGCACAGAAGGTTTTTTGCCACGCAATACATCAAAAAACATCCAGGAACAACCTGCTGCGGCAGCAGCGGTATTGGTTGTAGCGAACGCAGACACTGCCAGCGCATTGGCACCGAGGGCAGATCCTGCGTTGAACCCGAACCAGCCGAACCACAGTAAGCCTGTTCCAATCAAAACATACGGAATATTTGCTGGTGGAATTTCTTTGTGATCTATATGTGATTGCCTGCGTTTAAGTACTAATGCTCCAGCAAGTGCAGCACAGCCTGCGGAAATGTGTACAACAGTTCCACCGGCAAAGTCAAGCACACCCATTTTAAGCAAAAAGCCTTCCGGGTGCCAGGTCCAATGCGCAAGAGGTGCATACACTAACAGGCTAAATAATACTATGAAGACAATATACGAAGTAAAGCGGATACGTTCTGCTACAGCACCAACCACGAGACCGGGGGTAATGATAGCAAACATTAGCTGAAACAGGGAAAAAAGCAACAACGGGATTGTCATGGGTGATGCAGCACCAGGCAGCATGGGTGCGCCCGAATTCACTCCTTTAAAGAAAAGAAACGTTGCAGGATTACCGATAAAACCTCCGATGCTTTCACCGAAACAGAGGCTGAATCCAACTGTCACCCATAAAATACTTACAACCCCGGCAGCAACAACACTTTTGATCATAGTTGAAATCACATTTTTACGGTGCACCATTCCACCATAGAAAAATGCAAGTCCAGGGGTCATTAAAAATACAAGGGCAGTAGCCACGATGATCCAGGCAATATCTGAATTACTGTACTTGCCCTGGTCATCAAAGTTGGGTAAGGTAGGGATAAAAATAGCTGCAATTGCAATGATGCAAAGGATAACGAAAGGCGCTACTCGTTTACTGGTAAGACGTTTCATGAAAGCTAATTTGGTTAAACATTAAATAAAAATAAATGTATCAGTATATTCCGAAAGTAAGGATAAAAATAACTAGAATGGGATATTATAATGAATATAAATATAATTAATACGAAATCATCGTGCATATTTACTATTGTGCAATATGAATTTCTTTTGAAAATTTGCTGAATTCTTCTCTAATTTAAGTACCTGTTTAGTCTTTTGGCAAGATTCAGTTGAAATTTTATGAATACTGATGCGGTTTATTAATAAAACATCAAATGAATGGAGCGTTTGGTGAGGTTAGAATAGTTTGTGTAGGCAGCATTCTTTACCGCAAAAAACGCAAAGTAGGCACAAAGAGCGCTGAGGATGTTGGACAAACGAATAGCCGTTTACAGGGCTAAACATAAAAAAGCCAACCTGGAGAGGGTTGGCTTTGAGAATATTTTTGGTTGCAAATTAGAAGCTTACTACATGCTGGTCTTTGCTTTCCAGTAAAGAATAGCCTACCAGGTATTCGTCAACTTTGCGTGCGCATTCTCTGCCCTCGCTAATGGCCCAAACAACTAAGGATTGACCACGACGCATATCGCCGGCAGTAAAAATTTTGGCGATGTTGGTCTGATACATTTTCTCAGAAGCTTTTACATTACCTCTCTCATCAAGTTCGATTCCCAGCTCCTGCACAACGCCCTGGTGCTGCGGATGAACAAAGCCCATGGCCAATAAAGCCAATTCACAGGGAAGTTCTCTTTCTGTTCCAGCCACTTCTTCAAAACCTGCCGGCTTGTCCTGCTCAGCAAATTTCCACGCCAGGTCAACTATTTTCAAGGCCTTTAAATTACCATTTTCATCTGCAATGAATTCTTTTGTTGCTATGCCCCACTGGCGTTCGGCACCCTCTTCATGAGAAGAAGACGTTTTAAGGGTCATAGGGTAAGTAGGCCAGGGCATGTATTGGGTACGGCTTTGCGGCGGTCTTGGCATCAGTTCAAACTGGGTAATGTTTGTGGCGCCATGGCGATTTGATGTGCCAACGCAATCACTGCCGGTGTCGCCACCACCAATGACCACAACGTTTTTGCCCGTGGCAAAAATGTCTTCACCGCCGACATCTTTTTTAAAATTTCGCTTGTTTTGTTGTTTTAGAAAGTCCATGGCAAAGTAAACGCCCTTTATCTCGCGTCCCGGCACTTTAAGGTCACGGGGAATGGTGGATCCGCCGGCAAGTACAATAGCATGATATTCTCTTAACAGGTCGTTGATATTTACATCAACGCCTACATTAGCATTACAGCGGAATATGATTCCGCCCTCTTCCATAAGTTTCAACCTT
>JBBPYM010000059.1:0-7929 GCA_038199905.1 Chitinophagales bacterium
CAAAAAAACTTTATACCTAATAGAAGTTTTGACCAGGGCGATATAATTGCAGATCTGCTGAGTGCAGGAATCGCTTATGGGATATGTAATGTGAGATTATTGACCTGATATAGAGGAAATTTTTCTACAATCATTTTGAACGGCTTCATGTTTTTTGAGTTAAAATTGCTCATTAAAACAAAGGCCCCTGTTGAAACAGGGGCCGTAACCAAAACTAACTGCTTATGAGAAAATTGACTGCTTGAGAGCGTCAACTAAGAAACGTAGTAATACATTTAATGTATCAAATCAAATGCCATCAAAACATCGCCATGTTTTAAATGATTGAAAGTAAATATTGATCATTCCTGTTTGGTCATTTTCTCGGAGTTCTCCGCAAATTGAAGGGCATCAATGAACTCGCTGATTTCCCCATTCAAAACTGAATTCAGATTATATATCGTTAATCCTATTCTATGGTCAGTTACGCGCCCTTGTGGATAATTATAGGTTCTGATCTTGGCACTCCTGTCGCCGGTACTTACCAGGCTTTTGCGATGGCGTGAAATTTCTTCTTCCTGTTTACGAACCTGTGCCTCATATAACCTTGTCCTTAACATGGTCATCGCTTTTTCCCTATTACCAAGCTGGCTCCTTTCAGTCTGGCAAATTACCACCAGTCCGGTTGGTATATGGGTAAGCATCACTTTTGTTTCCACCTTGTTTACGTTCTGACCACCGGCGCCACCGCTGCGGGATGTTTCCATTTTTACATCACTTTCTCTTACATCAACATCTACTTCTTCCGCTTCAGGCATCACAGCCACAGTAGAAGCCGATGTATGAACCCTGCCGCTTGCTTCTGTATCCGGAACCCGTTGCACCCTATGAACGCCACTTTCAAATTTAAGTGTACCGTAAACGTCGTCACCTGTAACCTCTACCTGCACCTCTTTATATCCCCCTACCGTTCCTTCGCTCTCACTCAGAATAGCTGTCTTCCAACCTTTCGAAGTGCAGTATCTTAGATACATATTAAGCAGGTCGCCTGAGAACAAACTCGCTTCATCACCACCGGTTCCGGCCCTGATTTCAAGAATGGCATTTTTCTCATCCTGTGGATCCTTCGGAATTAACAGTTTGCGTATTTCGGCTTCAAGCTTGTCTCTTTTTTCGTCCAGGTCAGTGGTTTCCATCTTCGCCAGGTCGCGTAGCTCTTCGTCTTCACCCATCATTGCCTCCCGGTTAAAATCTATATCGCTGAGCAATCGTTTATATTCGTCATAAGACTTAACAATCTTCTCCAGGTTCCGGTATTCCTTGCTCATTTGCCCGAATTTGCGATTATCGTTTACGATATCGGGATTTGCAAGCGCAACCCCCATATCGCCAAACTTTGCTTTTATCGCTTCTAATCTATCTAACATTGTTAATGTATTTTTATGAGTCGGCAAGCTAATGGTGGTTGTCGGCCACTACTTTGCGTTACAAAACTGAGGCGCAAAATTAACTCATTCGATCATTACATGGATATAAGAAAATTCAAAGCTGCTTATTTGTTTAACGGGAAGGAATTTCTACCGTCGGACTTGGTACTCATCACGGATAACAGTGGTACAATAACTGGTGTAACCGAGGATGCTAATGCGGGTGAAAATGTTGAGTTCTTTGATGGAATTATTACACCAGGTTTTATTAATACACATTGTCATCTTGAGCTCAGCCATATGAAGGGCAGAATTCCGGTGAACACCGGTTTAATTGAGTTCCTGACACGTGTTATTAAAGAAAGGAGTTTCAAGGAAGAAGAAATAACGTCAGCCATGCTGCAGGCCGCGAATGAGATGTACCAGTCAGGCATAGTCGCCGTGGGTGATATTTGTAATACCCGGGATTCTCTCCGAGTAAAGAGAAACACTAACATCAACTGGCACAATTTTATTGAACTTATTGGTTTTAATGGGCAGGATGCGCCAACAAGGATAGCTTATTGCAATTTTATAATGGAAGAATTCACAGCCAGTTCTCCTGGCGAATCTGCAGCATCCTACTTCAACACATCTCTGGCGCCGCATGCTCCTTATTCGGTTTCTCACGAACTGTTTAACCTGATCAATGATCATTCTGCAGGTTTTGTCACCACCATCCACAACCAGGAATCAGATGCGGAAAATGATTTTTATCGGTACAAAACCGGGGAGCTCTTTAATCTATACAAGAACCTTAATATAGATCCTGGCAGCTTTAGCCCTTCCGGCAAATCGAGCCTGCAAACCTATCTTCCCTGGTTGAAAAAGACTTCAGGTATTATACTGGTGCATAATGTGTTTACACGAAAGGATGACATATCATTCATCCGGCATCATGATGATCTTCCTGTTGAGGTGTATTTCTGTGTTTGTATTAATGCAAACAGGTACATCCAATCCACAAATCCGCCATTGGATCTGTTGCGGTCGCAGCAATGCACAATAACTCTGGGCACAGACAGTTATGCCAGCAATCATCAATTAAGTATCCTGGAAGAAATGAAAACCATCCAGCGGGAGTTTCCCGGAATCGCATTGGCGGAAATATTAAGCTGGGCAACCATTAACGGCGCCAGGGCGTTAGGGATGGATGAAACGTTAGGAAGTTTTGATATTGGTAAAAAACCGGGGATAGTATTGATCAGCAATATCGCGAAGCAGCGGCTGACCGGTCAATCAACGGCGACGAGATTGTTATAACCCCCCGAGATTGCATGTTACTAACAGTGTGGCACACACGTCTAAGCCAATACGGCCTGTAAAACAGGCAATGTTTTCATGGTTCCGAAATCTTCTACCTGCAAGGCATAAAATCCCTGGTAGGCTAACAGCAATGCGCGCCGGAACTCATGATTTAGCTTTATCTGGTTAAGTTCGGCCGGCTGCATCACTTTCAACAATTGTGAGGTAATATAACTGTACTGACCCTCCAGGAAATTGGGGTGTAATGGCCTTTCATGCACAAAACTCCCTTCCTGCAGATCAAGAATATTATTGTGATCGGAAAAATCATCGTTCAACCTGAAGCCAAAAAAGGAGGTAAGGTGAAGCGAAAAAAATAAAGGAAAGTTAGCAACGACGCCATCTTCAGCTTTGTCTAGATGAAGAAGTGCATCTTCGATGAAATAAAATAACGAATCATTGGACTCCGGCTGTTTGATTGTCTTTTGTAAAAGCTCTATCATAAAAGAAGCAACCGAGTTTCTCCGTACGTCCGTTAATATATGCTGGTATAAAACGCTCCATTTAAATTCTTTCAACCGCTGTAGATTTTTGAGTTCATTATGGTAGATCACAAGGTCAAGTATAGCCGCAGGCTGGAAGAGGTTAGCCTTACCCGGTCCTTTTTTGGTAAAGGTTCTTACACCGTTTACCATATAAGATTGCAGGCCGAACAATTCAGTGTAAATACTAACAACCAGGCTGGTTTCGCCATATTTGACGCTTCTTAATACTATGCCTTTGGTTTTAAAGATCATCAGCTTTTGTGGTACGTGAGTGTGAAATATGGAACAGACCATCTCTCAAAACGTACATTAGTTTTTATTTAGAGATGAATACAATTTTTGTCGCCACTTTTTCTTTCCTCGCATCATCGCTGACGAGCACAAGATAAACGCCCGTTGATGTTTTTCTCCCTAAATAATTAAGACCGTTCCAGGTAAGCTGGCCGCCATTAGCACGGCCCTGATAAACCAGCCGGCCATCAAGTTCAGTGATTTTTACCAGTGCATTGTTTACAAGTCCACGGATGGCGATACTTCCGTTGTAACCTGGCGGCACCGGGTTGGGAAACACCAATACACTTTCATTTACAGCACCCCCACTTGTTGCTGTTCCGCGAAATGAGCAGATGCCAAGGCTCGTTGCGAAAAAAACCTCTCCTGTTTTATCATCCACTGCAATTTTCTTAACATCGTTGCTTAACAAAAAGCTATTGTCCTGTTTAAAATGATAGACCGTTTTATACCCGTCGGCAGTTATGAGCCAAACACCATTTCTTGTGCCCACCCATTTGCGGTCTGCGCCGTCAACAGCTATTGCCTGTACCTGTTCGTCCCGGAATAAGTATCCGGCAAAATTATCCTGCTGAACAATGGGTAGGATAGCTTCACATCCCTGGCCACTAAATACATCCTGCGCGCATTGGATAATACCTATCCCTTTCAAAGTGCCAACCCAAATAAATCCGTTTTTGTCGCTGGCGACACACAGCACATTGTTATCAGGTAGATTGCCATTACCCATACCTGTGCGGTAGTATTTCCAGTTATCATCGCCGGGATTGTCGATAGATGTACCATGGCTAAAACATAACAAACCGTTTCCATTTGGTGAAACGATCCATTTCTGGTTATAATCATCAACTATAATTTGCGCCACTGCGTTGTTAGCGTGAGCGAATGGGGCAACAAAATTTTTCCACGTGTTATCGATTTTACGAACAGCCAGGTTTTGTGCAGCGCCATAATTAGATATCCATAAATTCCTATTCTTATCGAGCGCGAGCCCGGCAACTTTATAGCTGTCCGTATCAAACATGTCCGGTTGAATGGGTGAATTGTTATTAAATATAGTCACTGTTTTGTCTTTCTTTAACTGCAGCAGTCCTTTGCCGTAAGAGCCTGCCCAAACTGTGTTATCTACGGGATCCTCGATAATGGTAATAAAATCGTACATGTCATTTAACCCTGCAAGATTGGCTGGGTTATAATTGATCCATTCATTACCCGAAAACTGGTAGAAGCCATTCACGTTATAGGTATTTTGCCATAACGGTGACACTGCACCGGCCGTTACCCATAAATTATTGTTTTGAACAATCATTTCTCCCGTTGCTATTGAAAGCGGCGAGTTTGGCTGGTACCTAAGAAAATTATTACCAGAAGCTTTTACCAAACCGTTTTCCATGTCTGCCACCCAAACAATGTCACCGGAAAGAATTGCCCCTCGGGGATCAGTGATCTCAGCGGACTCGGAGACTACTCTGTTTACCGTGCCATCAGCATTTAACACAACTATCCTGCTATCAGCGCCTGCCTGCTGCTGGGTTATTACCAAGCCACCGGAAGACGAGGAAACATGCATGATCTTGTAAGCACTTGTAAATAAAAGATTCCACGCGCTCCCGTTAAAAGAAAACAGCGAATCGCTTTTTTGAACAATTAGAGTATTCCCCACTTTCAGAACCTGCTGACATGCGCCGGGCGACAAACCGCCCGAACCACTTAATGATTTCCAATTGCGATAGTCAGCCAGGTTAGTATTACTCGAATTGGCCATTTTTAGTCCCTCTTCTGAGGCAGCATAGAAAAAATTGGCATCTGCCACGAAGCCATTTATTTTACCGGGAACACCGGCATTACCAATAATGTAAGTGTCTTTTATTTCATACTTAATTTCATCCACTACCACGATCCCAAAACCGGTCGACAGGTAAGCATTACCCTGGTAGGAGTAGATACTATAAATCTTTTTATCTCCAGGTATATCTTTTTTTAGCAAGGCATTGATATTGGTTACCCTATTTTTGTCAAGAATATCGATGTTACTGTTGGTGTATGCCACTACCAATTTGCCGGAAGCGGCATCAACTCCTATACAACTTATACCCACTCCATTAAGGCCATTCATTTTGCTTATTCTTTCTATGTTATTATCCTTTAAGCCAACTGAAAACAAAGCATAAGGAGTAGCACAAAATATTTTATCTTCAGTTTGTACCAGCGCTAATGCTTTTTGGTAAGGCAGGTGCTCGCGCCAGTTCCCCACCGGAAGCTGGCCAGCAGTCATTTGTAGTAAAAAAAATGTCGCCATCAGAGTGATATACTCTTTCAAAAACATAATTGTATAAGTTTTACTGGAATAAGAATTGTTAACAATATCTTCACCATGACAAACAAAATTAAGTTTCTTTGCCAGGCTTTAAATAAAGCATTCATTATTAAATGTAAACAGTAAAGCGCATGTGGGAAAGCACCGGCAGGTTCGTTTTAAAGTATAGGGTTGCTTTATTGCTGATTTTAGCAGTATCTACAGCTTTTATGGCCTGGCATGCCAGCAAGGTTCAACTGAGCAATGAATTTTCCAGGGCTATCCCGGTTGACAACGTAAAATATTTACAATACCAGTCTTTTAAAGAGAAATTTGGCGAAGATGGCAATTTGATGGTAATAGGTTTACAGACAGATCAACTTTTTACCGCTGGCATATTTAACGACTACAAAAGTTTAAACGAAGATCTTAAAAAGATAGACGGCATTGAAGATGCCCTCAGTATTACGGGGGCGATTAATCTTTTAAAAAATGATAGCACGGAGAAGCTGGTGCCACAAATCATTTTTCCTGCCGGAACGCTTGACCAGCAAACAATCGACAGTTGCGCCGAAATTTTTAGAAAACTTCCATTTTATCTTGGCCTTTTATACAATGCCGAAACACACAGTTACCTGACAGCAGTACGTTTTAACAAAGACGTGATGAATTCCACCAAACGGAGTATTGTTGTTCGAGACGTAGTAAACAGGGCGGAAGTTTTTAGCAAAAAACATAATATCGCCTTGCATTATAGCGGACTGCCGCTTATCAGGACGAACATTGCGATAAAGATCGCTAATGAAATGAAATGGTTTCTATTAGGCTCTCTCATTTTGTCTGCCGTGATACTATTGATTTTTTTTAGAAGCCTTAGTACAATGGTGCTTTCTCTTGCAGTAGTAATTACAGGCGTTATATGGAGCTTCGGTACCCTGCAGTTATTTGATTACAAAATAACTTTGTTAACTGCACTTATTCCACCACTAATCGTTGTAATAGGTATCCCCAACTGCATTTATTTCCTCAATAAATACCATTTGTCTTTTAATGAAACTGGTAATAAAACGCAGGCACTGATAAATATGGTTGGCAAGATGGGTATCGTTACTTTGTTCTGTAATATAGCCGCAGCAATTGGTTTCGCTGTATTTGCCCTTACCAAAAGCGTTATACTACAGGAGTTCGGAAGGGTTGCGGGTATTAATATAATGGTGATTTTTCTTATATCTTTCATTCTTATCCCGTCGGTGCTAAGCTACCTGCCGGCACCTAAACCCAGGCATACCCGTTATCTCGAAAATAAATGGTTAACCGCAATTTTAAACAAGCTGGAAATCTGGTCGGTTTACCACCGTAGGTTAATTTATATCGTAACACTGAGTGCACTTGTTGTTGCGGTTATCGGTATATTCAGGCTGCGTTCGGAAGGGTTTATTGTGGATGATTTGCCAAAGACCGACAAGATTTATACCGACATGCAATTTTTTGAGCATCATTTTAAAGGGGTGATGCCGCTGGAGATTTTAGTTGATACAAAAAGAAAAAACGGGCTGAGGATAAACACACTTCAGACTTTTGAACGCATAGATTCACTATCAAAATACATCGCTGCACAGCCAGAAATGTCAAGGCCACTATCCATCGTTGAAGGGATGAAATTCGCGCGACAGGCTTACTTTGATGGCGACAGCAGTAGCTACGGTTTACCTAATAGTTCTGACCTGGTTTTTCTTGCCGGCTATCTAAACACGAAAAGCGATCCAACCAAGAAAACTGACAACAGTTTTATGAGGCTTGTCAGCACTTTCATGGATACCAGTAAGCAGTATGCGCGGATAAGCATTAATATAGCTGATGTAGGCAGTAAGAGACTTCCTGAAATTCTTGATACGCTTCAGCAAAAAGCAAATCAATACTTTGACACTTCTAAATACACTATTCAGTTTACGGGCACGAGTATAACCTTCCTGGAAGGCAGCGCGTTCATAATTAACGGTTTAAAAGAAAGTATTCTCTGGGCATTCCTGCTGATTGCATTGTGCATGCTATATTTGTTTAGATCGCTAAGGGTACTTGTATGTTCACTAATCCCGAATATTATCCC
>JBBPYM010000060.1:0-4800 GCA_038199905.1 Chitinophagales bacterium
ATCCGGTCGAACCAGGAGGCCGTTCAAAAAACAAAGACTATCCTTACCTGGATCACGTGTATTGTGGTGGTCATTTTCCTAAGTGCCGAAGTACACCTTGTAATAAATAAATTATTCTTTGTTAATGAAAGCTTCCTTACCGAAATTCAACGGGTGTATATAAAAACCGGGCTACCTATTTTGTGGGGTTTATGTTCTTTCGGCTTCATGTGGCTTGGTATGCGCCACAAGTACAGGCCGCTGCGTATTATATCCTTAACGTTATTCTCAATTACCTTGATAAAGCTATTCTTCTTTGATATCAGCAACATTCCTGTCGCAGGTAAAATTGCCGCCTTTTTTTGTTTAGGCATCCTGTTACTTGTAATTTCATTTATGTATCAGCGTCTTAAAAAAATTATCATTGAAGATGAGAAAAAACCTCTTGTATAAAATGCTCCTATGTGGCTTCTTCTTGTTGCCATGTGTCGTAAGCAATGCGCAATCATCTTTTGGATACAAATCAGCTTTGGATACCGTTGTATCAGGTGGCTTCTATAGAATACCATTGTCACCATCGATCATCTCAAAATGTAAAAACGATCTTCACGATATCCGGATATTAGACCATGCGGGCAGGCAGGTTCCTTATGTGCTTCGATCAGGCAGACCTGCATTTGAAGAAAAATATTTTATAGAACTCCCTATCCTCTCTGTTAAGAAAGAGGCAGACAAGCAAACGCATATCCTTATTCAAAATATCTCGCAGAAAGAGGTTGGTGAACTTTTGCTGGTCATTAAAAACACCGATGCAGAGAGAACGGTGTCAATAAGCGGCAGCAATGACCAGGAACAATGGTTTGTGATAAAGGAGAATATCTTGCTAACCAACCTGCTTGCACCTGATACTGATCGGTTTTTTCAAACTGTTAGCTTTCCAAATAGCCGGTATAAATTCTTTGAGTTTACTATAATTGGTAAAGATATTTTACCAATAAATATTATTAAAGCCGGAATGTATGAAGGCCGTCATAAAAGTGGCGAATACGTGCAGTTACATAACCCGGCAATTAGTCAAAAAGACAGTTCCGACCATTCGTCTTATGTAAGTGTTATATTTAACGATACTTACGTTGTAAATAAGCTGCAGCCAGAGGTGCAGGGGCCTAAACTTTTCAGGCGCAATATTTCCATAAGGGATGCAGATGAAAAGTTCGATTACAACCCTGGCAATTACATCCTCAGTTCGGCTACTGATAATAGTTATGTGATCACTGCCAGAACGAAGAAGCTGGTACTGATTATTGAAAACCAGGATAGTCCGCCCGTGAAGGTTCTTTCTGTTAAGGCTTACCAGCTAAGCAAATACTTACTAACATATCTTGAACCAGCAGAAACATACCAGCTTGTTTTTAGTAATTCTGCTGCCGGGGCTCCGCAGTACGATCTCGAATTTTTCAGAGATAGTCTAAATAACACAGTCAACGAAATAGGAACCGGACTAGTAATAAAAAACTTACAGGAAAAGATAAGCCCGGCACAAAACAGCCATTCAATGATAATCTTATGGATAGTAATTATTGCCGTACTTGGTTTGTTGCTAGTGCTCACTGTGCGTATGACAAAAGAAGTATCAAAAAAAGAAAATAGAGAACAGTTGTAAGAATTGAACGTTGATAATAAATGTTCTGGTAAATAACATCATGGAATTATATGATCATATATAATGTTACTATAAAGATTGACTGGTCAATTCAAAAAGACTGGGTAGCATGGATGCAAGAAGTGCATATACCTGGTATAATATCAGGCGGCTTCTTTTCTGACCCGCGGTTTGTGCGGCTGCTTGAAGTAAACGACATTGATGGTCCCACATATGCGGTGCAGTACTGCGCTCACTCGCTGGAAAATTATCGACTTTTTCTCGATGAACAGGCTGAGACCTTCAACAACCAGGAACTCGCTAAATGGGGTAGTAAGTTTATTGCTTTCAGCACAATAATGGAGGTTGTGCAATAATTGTGGATAATAAAGAATTGGCTTTTACCAGTTGACTTATATATTAAATTCTGCGAAACCCTTTACTGGCAGCCACTTTTGCAGGCAAGTGCCTCGAAATACAATACAGTCCTGAATTTGAGCTTTGCGAAGTTGGGGCAAAGGTTAAACACTATCAATGATATTTCGTTAAAATCCTTGCTCCACGTGCATTATAGCGATTTTTTCTTTTAGTTGATATTTTCAAAAAAGTTTTGTTGGATTCAAAAAGCATCTATATTTGTTCTGATTAAAAAATAAAATACTTCACTATGAACAAAGCTGAGTTAATTGCAAAAATTTCCGAAGACGCAGAGGTTACAAAAACACAGGCAAACGCTTGTATAGATTCGCTCATTGCAGCAGTTACTAAAACTTTAAAGGGTGGTGGCAAAGTTACCCTTGTAGGTTTTGGAACCTTCTCTGTATCCAAGAGAGCTGCACGTAACGGCAGAAACCCTCAGACAGGTGCTATCATTAAAATTAAGGCTAAGAAAGTAGCAAAATTTAAGGCTGGTAAAGAACTGTCTGGAAAATTATAATTGCTGCGAACTGCACTAAAGCAAGAAGCATCTTCATGTTTCTTGCTTTTTTATACATGGCGCATAAGCGTTCTTACAAAGGTTTAGCTTCGTTTTAAATAAAAATGTTGCACTTTTGCAGTTCGGGTAGAGAACTACCAGACATTTCAAGCAACATATAAAAACAAACTTTATGGGAAGAGGCGACAAAAAAACAAAAAAGGGAAAGATATTTAAAGGTTCATTTGGTAAATCCAGGCCTGCAAGAATAGCTGTTGTAAAGAAGAAAGAAGAAGTTAAGACAGAAGAACCCACCGCTTAAACTTATTGTCAGGCATATTGGTAGTTTCCGGTATGCCTGATTTATTTCCCTGAATCCCCAATTTTCTCCTTAATTACTGAGTGGATCAAAGCGGCCGCCTGAGCATTTATTAAGGGGCAAGTCTTTCAATTTTCCAGATTCCACTTTCTGATAACATGTATTGGATTCGGTCGTGTAAACGGCTGGGGCGACCCTGCCAGAATTCTATACAAACAGGTTTTACGATATATCCTCCCCAATGGGTAGGCCGCTCAATGACTTTACCATTTAATTTTTCCTGGAAATTGTATTCTTCTGCCTCTAGCCAGGCACGGTCTTCAATAACCCTGCTTTGCGGAGAGGCCCAGGCGCCGATACGGCTGCCGGGAGGACGGCTGGCAAAATAATCATCACTTTCCTTTTCGCTAACTTTTTCCACAACACCGGTAATGCGTACCTGGCGCTCCAGTTCTTTCCAAAAAAACACGAGACAGGCTCTGGGATTTTCAGCCAGTTGCTGTCCTTTAAAACTGTTATAATTGGTGAAAAAAGTAAACCCAGTTTCAGTAAATCCCTTTAACAACACGATTCTTGCAGAAGGTACGCCATCGGCCGAGGAAGTGGCAAGTGTCATCGCATTAGTCTCGACGATCTCGGCGTGCACTGCTTCACCCCACCATTTCTCAAATTGAAGCATCGGCTCCATAGCCACATCCTTCTCAGATAATGATTGAAACTGGTATTCCTTCCTGATATCGGCTATAGACAGCATATGCTGGAATTTTGTCGTTTAATATGATACCGATATGCTTACAAGCTCTGTGCAGGAATGAATTTAGAACTGCCTGAGGGCTCGCTGTTAACAAGCGTACCTACATTCTCACCCATTACAACTTTAAGCAGGTTGCCGGGCTTGTTCATGTCGAAGACGATAATCGGAAGCTTATTTTCCATGCAAAGGGTGAAAGCCGTCATATCCATTACTTTCAGGTTATTGCTGATGCATTCAGCAAAAGATATGTGTTCAAATTTTGTTGCGGTCGGATCTTTCTCAGGGTCAGCAGTATAAATGCCATCTACCCGGGTGCCTTTCAAAATAACTTCTGCTTTAATTTCAATAGCTCTAAGGGAACCAGCGGTATCTGTTGTAAAATAAGGGTTGCCCGTGCCGGCCCCAAATATCACTACACGGCCCTTTTCAAGATGCCTCATTGCCCTCCGGCGAATATACGGTTCCGCGATCTGCTCCATCTTAATGGCGCTCTGCAAACGCGTAAATATGCCTGCTTTTTCAAGTCCGGCCTGAACTGCCATTCCATTGATCACCGTTGCCAGCATACCCATATAATCCCCATGAGCTCTTTCAATACCCGTTTCTGCTTCATTCATGCCGCGATAAATATTACCGCCACCAATAACAATTGCCACCTCTACACCCAAGTCAATAACTGATCGGACTTCCTGAGCATAACGAGAAATAACCGCAGAATCCAGTCCAAAACTCTTATCGCCCATTAAAGACTCTCCTGATAATTTCAATAAAATGCGCTTGTATCTAGGTTGCATATTTGAAGATAAATTTGTGGTTTGCGATGCGAAGATATATTTTTTATGTCAGGTATGGGGTATGAGGTATGGGGTATGTGCATTGTTAAACTCCGTCACTCCTCACAACACCACCCTGGATCATAACGCTATTTTCAATAGAAAATTATTATAAAAAAAGGGCGAACGTACACGTTCACCCTTTTTTATTATATTGCCTTGCATGAAAGATAACTTGGTCTAAAATAACTAAATTCCACGCCCAAAATTTCCTCATACCTCATACCTCATACCTCACACCTCCCGCCTATCCCAACGCCACTCTCTTAAAACTTAAAACCTTCAATTCAGGATCGATGCTCTTAAGATAATCACCCACACTCTTGCTGCTGTCTTTTACGTATGACTGTGCGGTTA
>JBBPYM010000061.1:0-5708 GCA_038199905.1 Chitinophagales bacterium
ATTGGTTACTACCTGGTGAAAAAAGGCCTGAACAGAAATTCCCGCTAAACTGAATGAAAAATTGCGGCATAGATTTAGAATAATAATGAGAAACATATAACTTATGCCCCGTTTCTCCGTTTTTCTTTTTACGCTTTTACTAGCCGGATGTTCCTCTTCCAGGCTGATCAGCACTGAAAAAGCTGACAACACAGACTTTTCTTCTTACCAAACCTTTGACTTCTACAAAGTGCAGACCAGTGGGGACACAGATTCCCAAAAATATAATGAGAGTATCGAAAAACTGGAAAACGCAATTGCGATCAAATTACAGAAATTCGGTTATTTATTAACCAAAACAAATCCCGACCTAAATATTAATATAGGCATAGTGATCCGGGAAGAAGTACAAACAAGGCAAACCGACATTCGAACCGATGCACCGCGCTACATCGGTCAGAGAAGATATTCCTGGAAATCGCAGGAGGTAGAAACAGGCCGTTACCGCGAAGGAACCGTAACCGTTGACCTGGTTGATCGCAAACAGAATAAACTAGTGTGGCAAGGAGTGATCCAGGATGTTATTCCTGAAAAAAATTCCCGGCTTGAAAAGACAATTAAAAAAGGCGTTGACAAACTATTTAAAGATTATCCTGGTTCAAAGTGATCATTCGGCCTAAGCAAAGAGTCATTTCCAATCACAAGCAGTCCGCTGACTGAGAACTCATCTTAACGGCAACCTAGTTAAATTTTACCTGAAATGTAAAATGGCATTTTCCGTTTAAATAGTAAACTGATATTTGCTTTTATTCTTTGCTAACTTCATAGAAACATTTAAGACATGAGAAGTAATCATGAAATTGACTACAAAATTTATGGGGAAGAGCTCCAGTTTGTAGAACTTGAACTAGACCCTAACGAAACGGTTATCGCTGAAAGTGGCGCATTTATGATGATGGACGATTATATCCAGATGCAAAGCATATTTGGTGATGGTTCGCAGCAGCAACAAGGTATTTTAGGAAAGCTGATGTCCGCAGGCAAACGAATCCTTACAGGAGAAAGTTTGTTTATGACGGCCTTCACAAATACTGGCTCCGGCAAAAGAAAGGTAAGTTTTGCGGCACCTTACACGGGGAAAATTATAGCCATTGATTTACAGTCCCATGGAAACAGGGTAATTGCACAAAAGGATGCCTTCCTGTGCGCCGCAAAAGGTGTTAGCATAGGCATACATTTTCAGCGTCGTTTGGGAACTGGTATTTTTGGTGGCGAAGGGTTTATAATGGAAAAGCTGGAAGGCGATGGAATGGCGTTTATGCATGCAGGAGGTTACGTGGTGGAGAAGGAACTCGCTCCGGGTGAACTAATACGCGTTGATACCGGGTGTGTGGTTGCATACACGGGCAATATTGACTTTGATGTTGAACTGGTAAAGGGTGTCCGCAACTGGGTTTTTGGTGGAGAAGGATTGTTTTTTGCCGTGCTTCGCGGCCCGGGGAAAGTGTGGCTTCAGTCTTTGCCTATCAGCAGGCTGGCTAGTAAGATTATTTCATATGGCGTTGGACACCGGAAAGAAGAGGGTAGCATATTGGGAGGCTTAGGCAACCTGCTGGATGGTAAATAATTTGTGAACATAACCACAATAAAACGACCTTGGCAATGACGCGGATTGAGCCAGCCTCAACGGGCGCTTCATTTATGAACCTATTGATATAAAAATTAGGGAGGACTGATTTTGCTGCAACTTTTACGGTATAGATCTCAAGTGAGCGGTTGGAAGGGGAGCGTGGCGGGTAAACAACAAGATCCCGGTTTATTTGCAGGGCAAGTTAAGGGGATTAACTACCTGGGAAATCCTATTATCAGAAAGGTACGGTGTTATTAATACGATAGAGTGCAGATGGTCATTTATTCAACTGGCTCTTCATGAAACTTTCAATCTGGCTGCAGGGTATAAACATCGGGCTGGAGGAAATGTCGATCGTCATTACATTTCCCGAGATCGTATAAGAGCCAACGATATTTCCCAGCACATTAACACTGAAATCGCCCGAAAGCTGGTCGCCGCTAAAAATGCCCCCTTGCTTTTCAATGGCTGTTTTCGCTTTAAAAAAAATATTATCAGCACTCCCGCTAAAAGGGATGTTAAAACTGCATTTAGACATAAATGATTTATTTATTAAGCATCGTTAAAAATGTTCAAATGACTTATCGAAAAGGAAAGATAAGCAATCAATGTTAATCAAACAGCCGTGATAGCCACGGAGACACTAAGACACGAATTAACACTAAAAAAACTTAGTGTTACTTGGTGCCTTGGTGTCTTCGTGGCCCAGGAGATCCACCTGCCTGGCTTTACTCCAGTTTTTTCCTTAGCTCCGCCAGTTTCCTGATCATCTCGGATTTCCGGGTAGCTTCTCCAGGTTTACTTGCAAGATTATCCACTTCGAAAGGATCTGTCCGTGTAAAAAACATATCTTCATAAAAGTAGACATTAGGATTGTTTCCGTTATAATACCGTACATACTTATAATCCTTCGTCACAAGGCCTTCACTTTTAGGAAGATAAACACGACCGCCTGCTGTCTCCAACAAATGATTATAGTAAAATTCACTACGCCACGGAATTAGTTTGTTATTAGTATTCTCTACCAATGGTCGCAAACTCTCACCTTGCATAGCGGCAGGTTTCGACACCTCAGCATAGTCTAAAATAGTTGGTGCAATGTCCACATTTAAAACGAGGTCATCTACACTATGCTTCGCCTGTAAATTACGACCGTCATACACAATGGTGAGTACTCTCAAAGATTCATTAAAGCCAAACCATTTACCCTCCATGCCATGCTCTCCCAGTGAATAACCATTATCACTTGAAAAAATGATTATAGTATTTTCTTCGAGTTGTTGTTTTTTTAATTCGTCAACGATTCTTTTCACCACATCATCAATTCCGGTAACTAACCGATAATAAGATTTTACAGATTCCTGGAACTTTTCTTCCGTCGAAAAACTAAGTCCCCATCGCACACGTGCTTCATTGGGAATGCCTCTTTCACTTACCCTGAATGTTTCTGGTAAAGCATTGTAATAACTATCGTCATTTGTTGCACCCTTCGGTATGGTCACCTTCTTGTAATAGTCTTCATAAAAAGGACTGTAGATGTACCCATTGTGTATTGGACTACCATCCTGCACATGTGGCGCCTTAAAACTTACTGAAAGACAAAATGGTTTGGAACGGTCCCGCTTACTAATAAATTCCAGGGATTGATTCCCCATAAGATCCGTGCTGTGTATGGAGTCCTTATTCCCATCTTTGTAAAAATAAACTCCTTGCCCACCAAAGCCTTTCCAATAATCAAACACCTTGGTAGGCATAGAATCCCCCACACCATATTTACCGATGAAGCCGGTATAATAACCATTGCGTCGTAACACCTGCGGGTAAGTATTGTACAATTGATCCGGTGTAAAATCAGTAGAAAAATCATTGATCTTATGACGGTTTGCATATTGGCCTGTAAAAATACTGGCCCTGCTAACACAACATATTGGGGTGGTTACAAATGCATTATTAAAGTTGGTGCCTTTTGAAGCCAGCAAATCGAGGTTTGGCGTTTGAATGATCGGGTTGCCTTTACTGCCCAAAGAATTGTAACGCATATCATCTGCTAAAAGAAAAATAATATTAGGCTTTTTTTGAGCGCTTGCAAAAAGAGGAAACAGGTTTAAAATAAACGAGAAAATTACAATTGCGGGAATAAAACAGAAGAATGGTTTTTTCATGATGGCGAAAATAGCAAGCGTTAGATTTTTAGTCGAAATATTAACAACCGAAATTAAATTAAAAATAAGACAGATCATCCTGATCCATCCTGCTTCATCCTTTTGTTTAACAGTCATAGCAACTGGAATTATTCTACTAAACACAAGGCTGCGTTCAACTATTTATTAGTCATTTTTTGTGAGTATACGTAAATACAAACCTTGCATTAGGAGCCGCATCGCCCTTGTCCATGAATTTCATAGGGTCGCCATCATTTACAGAATTATCAGCCCATTTAAAATTTAGTGAATAATCATTTTCTTTTAGGCCGATACTTTCTTTTGGAATTTCGAATTCTATAGCATCGTTTCCAATTGCTATTTTCGCAACGCCCACATGTTGCCAATTCCAGCCCCCGAGAGATCTTTCAATACTCGCTTTATTTTGTGCTGGCCTTGTTTGATTTATTCTATATTGAAATCCTTCCCAGCTTTTTGCCTTGCTGTCTGTTTGTATATAAAGTAACATCCAATTTTCATCTGCAGATGAAGTAAGAGGCGCGGAAGTTTTTATATAGAAATTGACATTCCGGGCATCGTTGGCGACTTTGGATTCTATTATATCATTTCTGCCAGAGAAATTGGTGTAAGATTCTATTCGACCCCAACCGGGATGGTCTCTATGAGTAGTATCTCCTTTATCATCTTTGTAAACATGTTGAATCGTGTTCCAGTCATTAAAGTTTCCGTCAATAGTTATCCTGGTGTTACCTGTTGAAACAGCCGGTGCCCTTGCCCCTTTGTATTGCCTGATATAATTTACCATCTGGTAGTAATAGTCATCTTTCAGTAAACCGTTTTCCGGCTCTATATCCCTGCTGAACTCTGCATTGTATTGGTCCACAAAATAAGTTTCCCCTTTCTCAATTTTCTTTCCCAAGAATTCTTTCGCCTTATCGTCTGTAAAGCGCATGGCTACCCACTCATTCCAACCGGTAATAAAAACAAATTCAGGATCAACCTGCAATGCCCGTTGCCATTGTTCGATAAAATAAGCTCCTCTTGTGGGATCAATACTGTCTGCTGTTGGCTGAATGCCGTTATGATGACTTCTGCCAATGTTGCTAACCGGATGCTCTGCCGTTGAAACACTGATCTGCTCAGGCTTTTGAGGGTCTTCGTGCCAGCCGTATGATTGTGGTGTATGGTCCAGCCATGTCCATTTTTCTTTTCCGTCAGCAAACCATTTTTGTCCCTTACTCCATGCCCAGGATTGGCGAATACTGAAAAAACTATCTATTTCTTTTGTAACTGCTTCAGGCGGACAAAGCAATAATGGCTTTCCTTTCCATACAAACCAAAGGTCTTTAAACAGGCCTTTTTTGTACAACTGCCCGTAAAGTCGGGCCACGGTTTTTTCAGGATCAGAATTAACTATAAAAGAAAACCCTGGTGTGCTCAGTCCCTCCTCCCGCATTTTTTTATATACCGTTGCGATTTTTGTAACCTGTGGTAAATATATATGGGCATTGGTAGCATCAAGTATAATGACATCAACACCGGCATCTGACAGCATCTGGGCATGTTTGCGGATGATCCACTCATCATCAGGAAGGTAGTATCCAAAATAAGGCTCACCCCAATAATGCCAGGCATGATTGGGGCCATAAGCGGGATTGTCCGGGTTTGCCGCTATTAATTTTGTGTTGTCGTAAGGACTTAGTGTATCGCCAGGCCCTTTTTCCATCACACCTTCGTCCACTTTCCCTCCACCATGTTGATCATATCCATGCGCGCCTTGCCAGATGAAATAAAAAATACCTACATATTTTCCGGCGTGAATGCCATCATTGAGCTTAGCGCCCGATCTACCGAGATCATCAGTGAAAGACCATGTATCTGCGCCGGATGATGAAATCACCTGGGGCGTTGATGTATTATTTTGGGCATTTCCCTGC
>JBBPYM010000062.1:0-5863 GCA_038199905.1 Chitinophagales bacterium
ATACCGTTTAACGACGACTACGATTACAAAAAATTGGCAAACTATAATGACTATCTCTTTATCATGGCCTACGATGAATTTACAGGTGATGGCGCGCCAGGTCCCGTTTCAGATCAGAAATGGATTGAAGCTGCTATAGAGGATGCAGTGAAACAAACCGGCCTCAAAAATGATTCTTGCCCTGGGTGGATATGGAGGTTACGACTGGCCAAAACTTTACAGCAGATACACTCGCGGAAGATTGCGACCTTACCATTCGGATCCTGCGCTGCGGTTATACTATTGAGAATGAGAACAAAGCTATTGCCTTGACAGAAGCACCTGAAACCTTGAACATGTTTATAAAACAACGGTTCCGTTGGAACTTTGGTGTAATGCAGACGTTCTGGAAACACCGCGATGCTTTTTTAAACAACAAATACAAAGCGCTTGGAAGGATCGCCCTGCCAAATATCCTTATTTATCAATACATAATACCTTCAGTAATACCGATAGCTGATCTTTTTATGATCCTGGGATTGTTAACAGGAAATGCAACAACAATCGGTGGATATTACCTGCTTTTTATGCTGGTTGATATAACCATTCAATACTGGCTTTTAGCTTTGAAAAAGAAAGAATCAGCAAACTGGTCTGGCTGATCCCTCAGCGCCTTATCTGGCGTTGGCTGATGTGGTTTATCTTGTTTAAAGCAGTGCGCAAGGCAATCAAAGGTGAATTGCAAAACTGGGGAGTACTGAAACGCACGGGTAATGTAAAAGAGATACTTGCAGTAGCAGGTCAGCATTAGGCTGCTTTTGATCCAGTATTTTTAAATTCCTATAAACTTGTTTAATTTGAAATAGGGACTTGCTATGAGTTAGTTAGAGTAGCGGCGATGCCTGGCCTTACGGCACCGCAGATTAGGCATACTGATCTAAAATAAAAAAAACGTCGTTTTTAAAACGACGTTTAAACCTTAAAAACCCTCCATCCAGAACCTACTTAAATTTCTTATTGATTATGGTTTTCTATTTTCTTTAAAACGCTTATCAGGTGTGCCGTCTTGCTTTACGTGTGTTGTGGTTTCTGTTTTTTTATACCGCTTATCAGGGGTGCCGTCCTTTTTCAAGGGAGTAGTTGAGTAGTGCTGGTTGTAGCCGTTTTAGTGGTGTTGCCAGTTGTACCGGAATGTTTTGCTGTTGAATCCTTTTTTACTGTTGTTTTCTGAGTTGTCTTGGTGGGTACCTGCGCAAAGGAAAAAGTGGCAAAGCCCAGGACAATGCATAATGCAATAATAATTTTTTTCATTGTCGTAGTAGTTTATGAGATGTTTAATCAGAGTACTAAGGTGACTAAGAATTTACCAGTTTTCAAAATAAAGCAACTGCTTAACTTCTGTTTAACATGCGGGGTTACTACGCCGTTACAAAGGGCACGTTGAATCGAAATCCAACACCATGAATCGTTTCCAGCACTATGGTTGGGTCTGGTTTGAAATGTTTCCGTAATTTGGTAACGAAAACATCCATGCTCCTGCCAAGGAAATAATCATCTTTCCCCCAAACGTTTAATAAAACCTCTTCACGTTTGAGCACCTTGTTTGGATGCTGGCTTAAGAAGCGCAACAGATCAGCTTCTTTTTGTGTAATCGATACTACCCCGTCGCTGGAGCTTAGCTTAAGTTCGGTGTATGAAAAACGAATACTTCCAAGGATAAACTCCTGTATGTTTTCCGAGTGCATTTTTTTTGTTCTCCTCAAAAAAACATCCATACGAAGCAACAGCTCCGGCATACTGAAAGGTTTCGTTATATAATCATCAGCGCCTGATTGAAATCCTTTGATCCTGTCTTCTTCCATAGATTTTGCCGTAAGAAAAAGTATGGGGATGAGGTCAGTTTGCTGTCGTATTTTTTTAGCAACTGCCAGGCCGTCCTTGTGTGGCATCATAATATCCAGGAGACAGATGTCAAATTCATTCTTATTGAAAAGGTCAATGGCGGTGTAGCCATCTGGGCATAAAACCACCGAGTAACCTTCTTCCTGCAAACTATCTTTGATTACATATCCAAGGGCCGCATCATCTTCAGCCAGTAATACCTTTGCTTTAGGGTCCATTCTAAGCAGTTTTAATGTTTGGTAGTAATATTTTGAACTCTGTTCCTATGCCGGGCAGACTATTAACGATAATTTTACCTTTATGGGTATCAACAACTTTTTTAACAAAGTTAAGTCCGAGGCCAAAGCCTTTTACATTGTGAACATTACCTGTAGGCACGCGAAAAAATTTTTTAAATAAATGTTTGGTATATTTTTTTTCAATTCCAACTCCGTTGTCTTTAACTGAGATAAAGATGCCTTCATTAAATTCGGCAGTTTTAACTAACACATGGGGACGATCAGAATATTTGATAGCATTCTCCAACAGGTTCACCAGCACTATTGAAAGATGTGACCTGTCTGCAAAGATCTGTAAATTATCTTCTTCAAGGTCCAGTTCTATTTGTACGTGCTTTTGCTTTATGAGAGGCTCCAGTTGGTGAAGCACATCGTTAACCAGCTCATTCAACGTAAACATTTCCTTTTCCAGCTGAAGTTTATTGTTATCACTGGTAGCGGTTTTCAACAGCCTTTCTACCTGGTGTTGCAGGTGCTCGGTTTGTTCCTTAACTATAACACCATATTTTTTTAACCGATCTGGTTGATTAATGATTGATGGGGCTATCAATACATCGGCGGCAAGTTTCATCACAGCTAACGGGGTCCTGAACTCGTGGGTGAAGTTGTTTACAAAATCTTTTTGGATTTCATTGAGTGTCTGCTGTCGGTAGAGATAAAAAAGCGCGGCGGCAAAAGCAACCAGGGTGATGAGTAATAAAACAGCCGTAACCAACCAGAATGTTAATTCGGCCAGTATATATTGCTCCCGATGCGGGAATAACAGCAATATGTAGGAAAATTGCTTATGAATCACCGGGAAACTTGCCCCTTCATTTAAGGGGTGGCGGGATACGGGGGTTGGCAAATACTCTTCATACACATATTTTGCTTCTTCATCGTCGTACACAAACATCTTGCAGTCGGCAAGCAGTCCAAAATCCTGAAGTTCATTTACGAGATAAAATTTGAGCGAGTCTTTGGGAGGGATACTATCGATTCTCACCAGGAAAGCATTGGGGTTAGGATGTTCAATAAGATTCTTCATCTCCAGCCCCGGTGAATCCACCAGTTCCATATCTTCAAAAAGTCCCCTGATACTTTTAACAATATTGGTATTGAACTGCTTTTCTTCCAGGGAGTACACTTTATTCAACCAGTACAATTGCACAATAATTATGGCAGCCACCAGCAATGTTGACAGCAATACGATCCATTTTAAGGTTGCCGAGCGCATATGTACAATTTAAAGAAATATCAAAATTGCTATCATTTCCTGATTTGTTTCAGTAAATGATGTTAACTGCAAGTTAAGCGGCGTTTTAATCCGGATTGGCAATGCATCACCTGATTACATTGATGTACTTAATGTGACGGGATAACTAATCATAAAAAACATAAAAAAGCCGGGATGGCGGCGTAAAACAAGGTGAATGAACCAGAGTTGATACTCTTCCCGGCCTAAAAACTCTTTAACGCAATTACCGTTTTTGCCTTAATTTCGAGCTTCTTTAAAATATATTTAAGATATGGCAGAAGTAATACTAATGCCCCGATTGAGTGATACAATGACCGAAGGGGTTATTGCATCCTGGCATAAGAAAATTGGCGAAAAAGTTAGTAAAGGTGATTTGCTGGCGGAAGTGGAAACCGACAAAGCCACTATGGAACTTGAAAGTTATAAAGACGGTACATTGTTGCATATTGGGGGAGACAACGGCAGTAAGATACAGGTGAACGACCTGCTGGCAATTATAGGGCAACCGGGTGAGGATATTTCTTCATTGTTGAAAGGAGGCGCAGCACCTGCTGAAGATAAAAAGGCTGCCCCTGCTGAACCTGCAAAGCAGGAAGCCGCTACTGAAGCAAAACCCGGGGCACCGGCCAAGGCTCCCGAGGCGAAAACCGAAGCCCTGGATATATCAAAGATAGATGAAGTTATTCTTATGCCCCGGCTGAGTGATACTATGACCGAAGGAGTAATAGCCGACTGGCATAAGAAGGTTGGAGATGAGGTGAAAAAGGGTGACCTGCTGGCTGAAATTGAAACCGATAAAGCCACCATGGAACTGGAAAGTTATAAAAATGGCAAGTTATTATACATCGGTGCGCAGAAAGGCGATAAGATTCCTGTGAACGCACTGCTTTGCATAATCGGTGAAGAAGGTAAGGTTGACATTGACAGAATCGTTAATGCTACAAAAGACGGTGGTGCTGCTGCAGGCCCTGGTACGAAAGCTGACCAGGAAGTAATTACCCCGGCTGAATCTAACGCTGAACAGTTAGCCGTTAGTCCAAACCCGGATCAAAAAGCGGTTCCTTCGGCCCAACCGCAGCCGGAGCCATCACAAAATGGAGATGGACGGGTAAAAGCGTCTCCGCTGGCAAAAAAACTGGCAGAAGAGAAGGGTATAGACATCGCACAGGTGCCCGGAAGCGGTGATAACGGGAGGATCGTGAAAAAGGATGTGGATGGTTTTATTCCGGCGAAAAAAGAAGCTGAAAGACCGGCTCAGGCTGCTAAATCAGCGCAGCCATCGGCGGCAACTCAATCTGCGGCCGGACAGGTTAATTTTGAAGATGTACCAGTATCGCAAATGCGTAAAACAATTGCGCGGCGCCTGGCCGAAAGCAAATTCACGGCTCCTCATTTTTACCTGACGATGAGCATCGATATGGATAGTGCCGTTGCAAGCCGCGCAAAACTGAACGAAGTTTCCAAAGTGAAGATTTCTTTTAATGACTTTGTACTAAAAGCCGTTGCAGTTGCTCTAAAACAACACCCCAAGGTTAACAGCAGCTGGATGGGTGATAAGATACGGGTTAACCATCACGTGAACATTGGCGTAGCAGTAGCGGTGGATGAAGGACTGCTGGTTCCGGTAATTCGTTTTGCAGATACTAAATCACTCTCCCAGATCGCTGTTGAAGTTAAAGACTTCGCACAGCGGGCAAAAGATAAAAAGCTCCAGCCTGCCGATTGGGAAGGCAGTACTTTTACCATCTCTAACCTTGGCATGTTTGGCATTGAAGAGTTCACTGCCATCATAAATACCCCCGACGCCTGTATACTGGCTATCGGCGGTATTGCCCTGGTACCGGTTGTAAAAAGCAATGCTATAGTTCCCGGAAATGTTATGAAGCTAACGCTTAGCTGTGATCACCGCGTGGTTGATGGAGCTAGCGGCGCTGCTTTCATGCAGACATTGAAAAGCTTGCTTGAAGAGCCATTAAGAATGCTCGTTTGATAATCCATTAAATGTTACTGAACTTATAGAATCCCGCTGATTAGCGGGATTTTTTGTTTGATTACCCAGTGATGGTGATGTTCAGCAGTTTAAAAAACTCCTGCAGTATCATGGGATGACCAGGCCAGGCGGGAGAACTCACCCGGTTTTCATCAACGATTGCATCGTGAACAGGTATTTCTTTATAGGTGCCGCCGGCAAGGGTAATATCAGGACCTATCGCGGGATAAGCGGTTAGCGTGCGACCATTTAGTACACCCGCCGCTGTCAGGATCTGGATGCCATGGCAAATGGCAGCAACAGGTTTATTGGTTTCAAAAAAATGCCTTGTAAGTTCAAGCACCCGCTGGTTTAACCTGGTATATTCAGGTGCCCGCCCCCCACAGATATAAAGTCCATCATATATCTCGGGGTTAACATCATGAAAACTTGCATTAAGGATAAAATTATGACCGCGCAGTTCGGCATAAGTCTGGA
>JBBPYM010000063.1:0-5003 GCA_038199905.1 Chitinophagales bacterium
GATCCTGTTTCTATTAGGTGCGCTGCAAGGTGCTGTTGGTTGGATAATGGTTGCCAGTGGATTAACCGGCGATGAAATATATGTAAAACCGACCAGGCTGGCCATGCATTTTGTGCTTGCGCTTGGCCTGATTTCTTACACGTTTTGGTTTGCCATGAAGTTATCCATTCCTTCTAAACAGAAATTTTTTAACGCTTCCCTTCGCAAATGGTCGAGACTAATACTCGGACTGATCTTTCTTCAGTTATTGTTGGGTGCTTTAATGGCCGGACATAAAGCCGCGGCTGCCGCGCCTACCTGGCCAACAATTAATGGCTGGTGGATACCGCCTAATATGTTTAAATACAATCCACCCCTCATAAATTTCATTGAGAATAAAATCACCATCCATTTTTTGCATCGGGGACTGGCTTACCTGCTACTGGTTCTCATTCTTATCTGGACTTTCAAAGCATTCCGCATCACCACGCTGTGCAATTATTTCACCCAAACAAGATGGCTACCGGCGGTCCTGCTTTTTTTACAGGTTATACTGGGAATGTTTGCAGTGCTAAGCAGCACCTACATCATTCCAAATAGCTGGGGACGTTTCGAATGGATCGCAGAACTACACCAGGTTATGGGCATGTCGTCTCTGCTAGTGATGATTTGGATGTTATACCTGCTAAGGGCCAAGAAGTTATATTAGCTGTCAGCCTTCAGCTATCGGCTATCGGCTATCAAATATCAGCTATCAGATATCAGATATTGGCTTGTATTTACAAAAATTACGGCTTAAGTTTTGCCGATAACAGTATCTACTTATTGTCCGTTATCGTTGCCATCAGTTTTCGCAGTTACCGACCGATTAAAAAATAAATATGAAGATTGCGCTGAGATCCATGTTTTATTCCTTCCCGGTACAGTTAGTTCTGCTTCATTTTAAGAAATTCCAGGTGTTGATCATCTTCTGGTTTATTCTTTTCAGCGCGGTAAACGGGTCTTTTATGAAGATGTATGGGGTAGACTCTTTATACCTTGCGCCTGAATACCTGGGAAATGTAAATTTTATCAGTACTACCATTGTCGGTTTTACCATAGGCGTATTTATAATGAGCTGGAACATCACCACTTTTATTCTCTTCAGTAGGCATTTCAAGTTTCTTGCTACCACAACAAACCCTTTCCTTCGATTTTGCATTAACAATGCGATTATACCAGTGGCTTTCCTACTGTCTTATTTTATCAATGCAGTGGGCTTCGGCAAATACAAAGAACTTTTGTCCGCTATTGAAATTTTTGTCTTAAGTCTTGGCTTCTTGTTTGGTTTGATCTTCAGCATCGCCATATCGTTTTTTTATTTTTTTCGTGCTGATAAAACCATCAACAGGCGCATGATCACCAACAGCGATAATAGTGAAGATTTTGATGTTGATGATCAGTCGCATATTGTACAAACCAGTGGCGGCAGCCGACTGATGAAAATTCAATTTTACTTTCACGGACCATTTAACGTGAAACCCGTGCGGGACGTATCACATTATAGCAGCACATTTATGGAAAAGGCTTTTAGCCGCCACCACTTCGCGGCAGTGCTTTCGATATTTGCAGCTTTTATTTTTCTAATTATCGTGGGATTTTTCCTTGACAGGCATGTGTTTCAACTGCCCGCAGCCGCAAGCATAACGATATTCTTTTCCATCCTGGTTGCTGTTGCCGGAGCATTCTCCTACTTTCTGCAAAGCTGGAGCGTTCCCTTTCTGGTGCTGCTTTTTATAGTTTTTAATATTCTTTACAAATATGAAGTTATTGACCCTACTAATAAGGCTTATGGACTGAATTATTCCAACAGGAAAGACCGGCCCGTTTATGACCAGCAATCACTGCTCGCATTATGCGCCCCTGAAAAAATAGAGCGTGACAAAAAGAATATGATCAGGGTTTTGGAAAACTGGAAGAAAAAGCAGCCTGGCAACAACCCGGTGCTGTACCTGATAACAACCAGTGGCGGCGGCACCAGAAGCGCAACATTTACTTTGAATATTCTGCAGTACCTGGACAGTTTATCCTACGGCAAACTAATGGATAAAACTTTCATGATAACAGGTGCCTCAGGCGGCATGCTGGGAGCCTCCTACTTTCGGGAACTGGCAAAAGAGAAGGCAGACGGTCGCACGATTAATTTACAAAATAAGGACTACCTGCATAATATTTCAAGGGATCTTCTTAACCCAATGCTATCATCCTTTATAGCAAGAGACCTTGCTTCACCGGCGCAAAAATTCAAAGTTGGAGACTATTACTACATAAAAGACCGTGGTTATGCTTTTGAACAGAAGCTCGCGGAAAACACTCAATGGCTGCTGAACAAACAGTTGAAAGATGTAAGGCAAGATGAATTCAATGCAAGGGTACCGCTCATGTTATTCAACACTGTAATTACCCGTGACAGCCGTAAAATGATCATCAGTACTCAGCCGGTAAGCTTTTTGATGAAACCCGAAGCAGATTCTGCCAGGGTACCGCAGATGGATCCTGATGCCGTAGATTTTGCTGCGCTCTTTTCAAAACAGGACCCCATGAACTTAAGGCTCCTTTCCGCATTAAGAATGAATGCAACATTTCCTTATGTTCTGCCCAATGTATGGCTCCCTTCTAAACCTGTAATCGATGTTATGGATGCAGGATTACGAGATAATTACGGCCAGGAGACAGCGCTTCGCTTTTTGTTTGTATTCAGAAAATGGCTGGAAGAAAACACTTCAAAAGTTGTACTCATACAGATCAGGGACAGAAGAAGCGGCGGTTGGGAACATCCCTTCGAGACAACTAACATCTCCGAAATCATTACCAAGCCCATGTTGCTGCTTCAATACAATTATTACAAAATGCAGGAGTACAGCCAGAATGACGTGGTTGCGATGCAAAGCTTTATAAACAGCAGTTTTTATAAACTGTCTTTCCAGTATGTTCCCAGGAAGGAAGATATAACAGCGGCGCTTAATTTCCATCTCACCAAAAGAGAGAAGAAAAATATTGAAGATGCCACCAGTAACGAAAATAATGTAAGAGCGTTTGAAAAATTTAAAGAGATCAGCAGGTAGAGATTGAATGCCAGCTAGCGCACGATTGCCTGGTGTGGTATTCGACATGCTGTTGCGGGTAACTAAAAGGTTAACAAGCAGTCGGACTGTTTGTGTTTGTTCCCCTCCTTTTGAAGGCTACTGTTAGTACACATCTTTTTCTAATTATGTTACAAAGTCATCGGCGCCTACATCAATGTCCAAATAACATTTTTGAGGCGGCGCGCTCCGTCCCAGCGGGACGGTAGGTGGGTAGAAAAAATGATCAAATTAGCATCTGTTCCGGAGGACGGCCCAAAGCAGGGTGATATCAAGTAAGTCAAACTATGTCAACATTGATTTTTTGCAATCAGGACTTACACATCTGTCCGGGTCACTTCTTCTGTTCCGCTGGAACAAAGAGACCAAGGAGGGGGTTTTTTCTACCCACCTGACGTTCCGCTGGAACGAGGAATACTGAACATAAGATCGAGGCATATATTCATACCTCACGCTCATCAGATGTTCCGCTGTAATGAAAGACAGCCCCCACGTTTTGGTCAGGCATTTGATGATAACTTTTAGGATAAATCCTTTGTAACAGCGTAAGGATTCAACCATATAAGATAGTTGAAAAAATAAATGCGCTTGTAGCAGGGTTTAAAATATGCTGTATTACGCTTATACTTGTGTCGTAACGGTAGCCTTCAAAGGCGGGGAACCGGGGCTATCCTCTTAGCTTGTTTACTGCCTTTTTAGTCAGCCGTATATTCACCTTGCATTCGGCTGAATCAATTTCATCGCGTTTCTCACAATATTGATCTTGAATTTTGAAGAAGTCTCTTTAGGGTCACCGTCAATATGCAGTGGAGAATCATTTTTATTAATAATTGTAAGTGAAGGAGTTTGGAAATAGATTATATTTTTTTTGCGGCTCACATTCATAAGATCCTGTTTCGCATTTATCCCTGTTACCTGGCTTATAATTGAAAAAGGCAACATCAGTTTACTCATTTTTTTCACGATCACGATATCCAGCAAACCATCATTCAGGCTGGCTTTGGGAGCAATGGTAAAGTTGTTACCAAATTGGTTACTGTTGGCGATGCTGATGAAAAAAGCTTCCGTGCAAAAGGATTTTCCGGGTGACTGAATTTCGAAACTATAAGGCCTGGCTGAAAAGAAATTGATCGCTGCAACTTTGATATAAGTCTGAAGGCCGCGTCTTTTTTCTTTACTAAAATCATGCGCCACTTTTGCATCGAAGCCAATGCCACAAAGCATACATGAAAATTGATTGTTTATATAGAAGCCATCGATATACGAAGCAGTACCCTCAAAAATTATTTTCAATGCTTGCAGAATATTTTTTGGAATGCCGGCGGTAAGTGCAAGGCCATTGCCGGAACCCATGGGTACGATGCCAATATTAACGGTGATGCCTATCAGCTTTGAAGCAACGGCGTTTATTGATCCATCCCCGCCGCAGATCACGATATCGGTTACTTTATCTTCGCGGATCTTTTCAATTAAAAAATGGTAGTCGCCATCTTCCCGGGTGTTGAGTATTTCAAAATGGATGCCCTTCTTTATCGTTTCGCTGGCAAGTAATTCTTTTAGCGAAGATTTTCCGCGTGTGCCCGAGATAGGATTGATAAGATAAATGATCTTCCGCATGTTTAATTTTTTACGCCACAAAGATTCTCCCAGTCAGAGTAAGCGAAGAAAGGCTTCGTGTTCCTTTGTGCCTTTGCGTCTTCGTGGCGAAGACAGTTCGCTTTTCAAAGCTACCATCTAATAAGCGCACTCGCCCATGTAAAGCCACTTCCGAAAGCAGCAAGACATACAAGGTTGCCATCTTTAATTTATCCTTCCTGCCAGGCTTCGCATAAAGCAATAGGGATTGAAGCAGATGTGGAATTACCATAGCGCTCGATCTAATTATAAACATGGTCATCACCA
>JBBPYM010000064.1:0-11312 GCA_038199905.1 Chitinophagales bacterium
ATCTTAATAAGTGTAAATTACCTGCATGACAATCGCACAACAAGTTATATACATAAATAGTTTTTTACAGTTTGCAAAGTTTACGTTGGCCAAAAGCGAGCACTACAACGAGATAGTGCCATATGCAAACTGTCTCAACCAGAAAGCCAACAAGCTATTAGCTATTGCAGCTATGAATAAAAATATGGATATTTCAAAACTACAAAGCGTCTTGTTCAAGTCTGGTAGTGAGTATGTTCGTAAGTTTGCTATGAAATTCCACCCTCCGAAAATATCCATGCTGAACTAATAATCTAACCGGCAGCTACCCGCTTACTTAGCGGGCAAGAATCATCCCGTCTATTGATATATGTCATGTCTGCTCAACTTACCACGATGTATTTTGCACTTGTAAATACAACCTTACCCTTTTAAACAGAACAAACTTTTTTGGCTCGTTTTTACCACCCTATGAAAACAGGTGATTTCTTATGAAAGACCCGGGCTCTTAGCCGGGTTTTCTTATGGGGTATGAGGTATGGGGTATGAGGTATGGGTATGGGGTATGAGGTCTGAAAAAGTCTGCATTGAAAATTAAAATTATAAGCCTATACTACGGCTAATAGCTGATGGCTGATAGCTGATGGCTAATAGCTGATAGCAGATAGCTGATAGCTGACAGACATACCTCATACCCCACACCTCCAAGATTTATTTTTTTAGTTACTATTGCCTAAACTAACTTTAGTTTTACTTACAAATTTGAAGTAGTGTCAAGTACCTCCATTATCGTGGAAACTGCTTGAAGAAATGTAATGTCACTGCTGAAGCAACAGATGTGCATCTAAGAACAGCAGGAAGTATTTATGCAGCGTTGAAAGAAAAGCATGGTCCCGGCAGAAATTGACCCGGCAACTAAAGCTATACTGTATGCAGATGAAAACTATTAGTGCGAAAAAAGGTTTATTAATTATTCTTGTTGTTTGTAATGTTACCATCGCCTATTCTCAAAAAGTAAAAAAGGCATTGTTCATCATCGCCGATGGGATACCGGCGGATGCGCTAAATAAGGTGAAAACGCCCGCGCTGGATGCTATTGCAAAACAAGGTGGCTATACCGATGCTTATGTAGGCGGTAAAAAAAACGGTTATTCTCAAACACCTACCATTTCAGCGGTTGGTTATAACAGCTTGCTCACGGGTACCTGGGTTAACAAACACAATGTATGGGACAATGACATCAAGCGCCAAATTATCATTACTGGACCATCTTCCGGTTCCTGGAAAATGCCTTTCCCGCAAAAAGAACCGCTGTGTTTTCTACCTGGCTGGATAATCGAACGAAACTGGTGGGCGATGGAATGGATGTCACCGGCAATATCCATATCGACCATCATGTAGACGGAATGGAGAATGATACTATTAGGTACCCGCATGATAGTGAGCGTGAATACCTGCACCGGATCGATGAGGAGGTTGTTGACAGCGCCGCTTCGTACGTAAAATCGAACGGTCCTGACCTTACATGGGTTTACCTGGAGTTCACCGATGACATGGGCCATAAGTATGGTGATCACGAGAAATTTTACAAAGCGATCGAAACAATGGATATGCAGGTGGAGCGGATATGGGAGGCAATCCAGTACCGGCAGAAGAACTTCAACGAAGATTGGGTTATCTATATAACAACAGATCATGGCCGTGATGCAAAAACAGGCAAGGGCCATGGTGGCCAGTCAGACAGGGAACGTGATACCTGGATCGTTACGAATGCAAAAGGTCTCAATGACTATTTTTTTAAGAACCGGCCCGGTATTGTTGATATCATGCCTTCTATAGCTTCGTTCCTTAATCTTCCCATTTCAAGAGCGCAACGGATGGAAATAGATGGTGTTCCACTAACAGGTAAATTGTCCGTTACAAATCCTACAGCTATCTTGGGAGAAGGTAAGATCAAACTTAGCTGGAAGGCCATGCAAAACAAGGGCTCCGTTAAAATATGGCTGACCACAACCAACAATTTTAAAACGGGTGGTAAAGATGAATACAAGCTGGTAGCGAAGGTGCTTTTGAGTAAGCAGGAATATGAGATAGATATTTCCGGGATTAGTGGTACCTTTTACAAAATTGTACTCGAGGGGGCCGATAATTTTTGTAATACCTGGGTAAGAAATTAATTACTATCATCACTTATGCAATTAAATTTAATTACAGAGTATTCCTCTGTGGTTAAAAAAAACTAACAGTCATGGACACACGCCGCGAATTTATTAAGAAAGCATCGCTTCTTTCCGGTGCTGCCGGCATGTTCAATGCCCTGCCGGGTTCCATTCAAAAAGCACTGGCGATAAACCCGGCACTGGGCAGCACCTACCTGGATGCGGAACATGTTGTTATACTCATGCAGGAGAACCGCTCATTTGACCATTGTTTCGGCACACTCCAGGGGGTTCGCGGTTTTAATGATCCACGCGCGATCAGCCTGCCGGATAAGAACCTGGTTTGGATGCAAACAAACGCTGCTGGTGATACCTATCTTCCGTTCCGGCTGAATATAAAAGATACAAAGTCTACCTGGTTGGGCTCACTCCCACATTCCTGGACCAACCAGGTAGATGCGAGGAACAAGGGTTACCATGATAAATGGCTGATCGCCAAAAAATCAGGTCGCAAAGAATACGCAGACGTGCCGCTGACCATGGGTTATTATAACCGTGAAGACATTCCTTTTTATTATGCGCTGGCAGATTCGTTCACCGTTTGTGACCAAAACTTTTGTTCTTCTTTAACAGGCACAACACCCAACAGGCTTTTCCTGTTTACGGGCACTATCCGCGAAATACAGGATAGCAACTCGCCCGCAAATGTCAGGAACGAAGAAGTGGATTACGGCCGTGAAGCACAATGGAGAACTTTCCCGGAACGGCTGGAAGAAAATGGTATCCCCTGGAAGGTTTACCAGAATGAGATAAGCTTGAGCACAGGACTCGATGGAGAAGCCGAAGACTGGCTGGCAAATTTTACTGACAATCCTCTGGAATGGTTCAAACAGTTCCAGGTGAAATTTTCAGCCGGTTACCGGAACTTTATGTCCGGGCAATTAAAAGTGCTCCCTGGCGAAATTGACGCACTTGAGAAAACGATAACATCCGGCCAGGATCAACCCGAAGCGCTGGAAGAAGCAAAAAAATCGCTGGCCAGGAAGAAGTCCATGCTCCGGTCTTTTCAAACCGATGAACAACAATACAACGAAGAGTCTTTCAATAATTTATCAGCGCATGCTAAAAATCTGCACGAAAAAGCTTTCACCACAAATATCAACGACCCTGCATACCACGATTTATCAACCTTAAAATATGATGATGGTGGTACAACCCGCGAAGTAGCCGTTCCAAAAGGAGACGTGCTGCACCAGCTAAGAGATGACGTAAAAAATGGCAAGCTGCCGCAGGTATCCTGGATAGTTGCACCGTCCAATTTTTCTGACCACCCGGGATCTCCCTGGTACGGTGCCTGGTATGTTTCTGAAGTAATGGACATACTTACGCAAAATGAGGAACTGTGGAAGAAAACCATCTTCATCCTGGCCTACGATGAAAATGACGGTTACTTTGACCATGTTCCTCCATACGTGGTGCCACATCCCACCAAATCGGGTACGGGCCTTACCTCCAAAGGTATCGATACCAGTGTTGAATACGTGCATCTTGAACAAGACCTAAAGAGAAAGCCGCCACATGATGCCCGGGAAAGCGCGATTGGTCTCGGCTATAGGGTTCCGTTGCTAATCGCTTCACCCTGGAGTCGCGGTGGCGCCGTATGTTCGGAGGTTTTTGATCATACCTCAATTTTACAGTTTCTTGAAAAATTCCTTAGCCATAAAACTGGTAAAAAGATCGAAGAAACGAATATCAGTGCTTGGCGCCGAACCATTTGCGGTGACCTTTCTTCCAGTTTTCAACCTTACCAGGGAGAGAAAATAACTACGCCAGATTTTTTAGACAGGAACAGGGTGATAGAAAATGTGCACAAAGCTAAATTCAAGCAGGCTCCATCAGGCTATAAAATATTAACGAAAGAAGAAATTTCACAACTAAATAAAAACCCTTCATCGCTGCCACTGATGCCAAGGCAGGAAAAGGGCGTGCGTAGCGCATGTGCAATTCCTTACCAGTTGTACGCGGATGCGAAATTAAGCAGTGACAGAAAAAATATTGAAATACAGTTCCAGGCTAAGAAAGACTTTTTCGGTGCCAGGTCGGCAGGCGCCCCTTTTAATGTGTACACAGCCGGCACGCCAGCAATTTTAGAACCAAGAAATTATGCGGTAATGCCGGGTGACAGCCTGGTAGATTCCTGGAGCATGGCAGATTTTGACAACGAAAATTATCATCTTCGTGTGAATGGACCCAATGGTTTTCTGCGGCAATTTATAGGCACCGGAGCTGATCCAATGATTAACGTTAGCTGCGAATATCATCAAAAGACCAATAACAAACCGACTGGTAATATTGAGCTTACATTTGAAAACCTTGCAAAAGATAGATCTTATAATCTTGAGATCATAGACCATTCCTACAAAAGAAACAAGGTGTCAAAAACACTATCGAAGGGCGGTAAGTTGGTGATAGTTCTTGACCTAACTAAAAGCTCTGGCTGGTACGACTTCGGCATCCGTGTAAAAGGGATTGACAATTACGAGAAACGATTTGCCGGAAAAGTAGAAACGGGTGTCGGTGGATTTACAGATCCCGCTATGGGACAAGCGTTGGCTTCATCAACTTGAGGCCGTGTAGAAGAAACTCCCGGGCAATTTATCATTGTTGAATCCTTTTTTGTCGATTAACTCACACCTGTATCTTTACTAATGGCACAACCAGATCAGAACTGGTGGCATAGTTATTTTATGTATTAAGCAAACGATATAAATATGACAACTGCATCAAAAGATAAACAATCATCGGCTAAGCCTTCTAACAAAGATATTGCCAAGGCTGAGTTTCCTACCCAGGCAGACCAGAAAGTTAAAAAAGAACCTGCCCTAATGGAGCTTTTTGTTGATTCGATAAAAGACATTTACTGGGCTGAGAAGCATCTTACTAAAGCACTTCCCAAGATGCAGAAAGCTGCTACTTCTGAAGCACTTGCAAATGCAATCGGTGAACATATCGCCGTAACAGAAAACCATGTTACACGCCTGGAAAGCATCTTCGAATTACTGGGAGAAAAGGCGCAGGCCAAAAAGTGCGATGCTATGGAGGGCCTCTCAAAAGAGGGCGAAGGTATAATAGAGGATACAGATGAAGGTACCGCAACCCGTGATGTGGGTATCATCCTCGCTTCACAAAAGGTGGAGCATTACGAAATTGCGACTTACGGTGGATTGGCTCAACTGGCCACTACCTTAGGTTTGTCCGAAGTGGCAGATCTGCTGTCGCAGACGCTTGCGGAAGAAAAGGAGGCGGATCAAACACTTACGAGTATTGCGGAAAACGATATCAACTACCAGGCCGCGGACGAAGAGGCTTAAACATCGTTCAAACAAAAGACAGGTGGCATTATATATGCTGCCTTTTTTTATTTAAATCATAAAATAAATATATGCCAACCAAAAAACCAGCCAGGAACAGTATCTATCCTCAACCTGATGACACTACGGCTACTAATCCAGAAAACGATAAAACCAATAGTCTCGCACCATATACTGCTGACGCTACTGGCGAATTTATGACGACCAATCAAGGTGTAAGAATCAATGATGATCAAAATTCGCTCAAAGCAGGCAATCGCGGTCCGTCACTATTGGAAGACTTTATCCTGCGTGAAAAAATTACCCACTTCGATCACGAACGCATTCCTGAGCGTGTTGTTCATGCCCGTGGATCCGGGGCCCATGGCGTATTTAAAGTTTACGAGTCGCAGTCTGCGTTAACAAAAGCAGGTTTCCTGCAGGACCCTTCCCTGGAAACACCTGTGTTTGTCCGCTTTTCCAACGTGGCTGGCTCACGCGGCTCAACAGACCTCGCGAGAGATGTTCGTGGCTTTGCAGTAAAGTTCTATACGCAGGAAGGTAACTTTGACCTGGTAGGTAATAACATGCCAGTGTTTTTTATACAAGACTCTGTAAAGTTTCCTGATCTCGTTCACGCGGTTAAACCCGAACAGGATAATGAAATGCCGCAGGCCTCTTCTGCGCATGATACGTTCTGGGATTTTATTTCACTGATGCCCGAAAGTGCCCATATGATCATGTGGATAATGAGTGACAGAGCTATTCCACGCAGCCTTCGCATGATGGAAGGTTTTGGCGTGCATACCTTCCGTTTTGTAAACGCCGAGGGAGTCTCGAACTTTGTAAAATTCCATTGGAAGCCTTTATTGGGCGTACATTCTGTAGCTTGGGATGAAGCCCAAACCATCTCTGGTAAAGATCCGGATTTTCATCGCAGGGATCTATGGAACGCTATTGAAAGCGGCAACTTTCCGGAGTGGGAACTGGGAGTGCAGATTGTACCGGAAGAAGACGAGCACAAATATGACTTTGACCTGTTAGATTCTACGAAGCTGATACCCGAAGAACTGGTGCCGGTTCAGATAATAGGGAAGATGACGCTTAACCGTAACCCGGATAATTTCTTTGCTGAAACTGAGCAGGTGGCCTTTCATATAGGTCACGTAGTATCTGGTATCGACTTTACCAATGATCCGCTATTACAGGGTCGTTTATTCTCTTACACCGATACTCAGTTATTACGCTTAGGTGGACCAAATTTTCACGAAATACCCATCAACAGGCCTATATCACCAGTTCACAACAACCAGCGTGAGGGCCCTGTGAGGCAGACCATCAATAAAGGAAAAGCAAGTTATAGTCCTAATTCACTGGGTGGTGGATCTCCATTGCAGGCTAGTAAAGCAGATGGAGGGTTCAGTTCTTATCCTGAAAGAATTGATGCCTATAAAGTGCGGGAGCGCAGCAAGAGTTTCTTCGATCATTTCAGCCAGGCTACACTGTTTTTTAGTAGCCAGTCCGAGCCTGAAAAGAACCATATCGCTGACGCGTTAAGTTTTGAACTTGGTAAGGTGCAAACGGTTGCCATCCGTGAGCGGATGCTACGCATACTTGCGAAAATTGATAAGGGTCTGGCAGCCCAGGTAGCTTTCGCGTTGAGGTTACATATACCTAAAGAAAGCGATGAGTTTTTGAACCAGAGCGTGCCTGCTGATGGTAACCCTGAAGACTTTCAGCCGCTGGAAGTGGAAGGTTCCTTGAAAATGTCAGCAGCCCTCAGCATGGCAAATACGATAAAAGATAGTATTAAAACAAGACAGGTGGCAATACTTGCTGCTGATGGTGTTGATGCCGGGTCTTTGACAACGGTAAAAGAAGCATTGGAGGCAGCAGGCGCGGTGGTAGAAGTGATAGCACCGAGGCAGGCTTATGTAATCGCGGAGAATGATGAACAATTACCTGTTCACCACAGTCTGCTGACAGCAGCCTCGGTTTTGTATGATGCAGTGTATGTTCCGGGTGGTACCAACAGCGTTGCAACGCTGGAAGCAGATGCCGATGCTATTCATTTTTTAAATGAAGCATTTAAGCATTGTAAAGCCATCGCAGCAGACACGCAAGCTTTACAGGTCTTACAGAGTACTTATTTCAGCAAGAAATTACCTTCAGACAACACCGATGACAGCGTGCTCACCGAGGGTATCATCATAGGCAGCGACACCAGGAAACTGGCAACACAATTTATCGCTGCCATTGCTCAGCACAGGTTCTGGAACAGGGAGAAGGCGAGGAAGGTGCCTGCGTAGGGAGTGGCTATCAGCCGTCAGCTTTGCTGAACCATTATACATGTTGACTTCCTCGATTTTGATATAAAAAAAGCTACCGGATATGTACATTCATATCCAGTAGCTTTTTTTATAAGTGTTCCTAAAAGTTTGATTGATCTATCGTACATTCAATGATAACTAGCAACGGCTGACGGCTGATAGCTGACAGCTGATAGCTTTCAATCTAAATTCAAAAAATGTTTATAATAGACGCGCACTTAGACCTGAGCATGAATGCCATGGATTGGAACAGGGATCTCAGGTTACCTGTCACCGTTATTCGTGAAAGAGAAAAGGGATTGTCGGATAAGCCTGACCGTGAAAAAGGTACCGTGTCGTTGCCTGCCCTAAGAGAAGGAAATGTAGGTATCGTGGTAGCAACACAGATAGCAAGGTATGTTGCTCCCGGCAACCAGTTACCTGGCTGGCATTCCGCTGAACAGGCCTGGTCGCAAACACAGGGACAACTGACCTGGTATAAAACAATGGAGGCTGCTGGCGAGATGGTTATGATAAAGGACCTTGCCGGACTGGAAAAACACCTGGCTTACTGGAATGATGGAAGTGCCGTTGATCAAAAAGCTGTTGGGTATATCCTGAGTCTTGAAGGCGCCGACTCATTGGTGACTGTAGACTACCTACAGGTTGCTTATGATCATGGACTTAGAGCGTTAGGGCCCGCACATTACGGTCCGGGTCGCTATGCTAATGGTACCGATGCAACGGGAGGGCTGAATGAGCAGGGAAAGGCTTTGATAAAAGAAATTGAGCGACTGGGCATCATACTGGATGCCACTCATCTTTGCGATGATGCATTTTATGATGCCATGGAACTGTATAACGGTCATGTGTGGGCGAGTCATAACAATTGCCGGACGCTGGTAAATCATAACAGGCAGTATAGTGATGAGATGATCAAGATCCTACTACAGAAGGGCGCAGTGATCGGTATGCCGCTTGATGCGTGGATGATGGTGCCGGGTTGGGTTCGGGGATCATCAACTCCCGAACAGATGAACTGTTCGCTGCAAAATATGGCAGATCACCTCGATCATATCTGCCAGCTTGCAGGCAACACCCTGCATGTAGGCATGGGTACCGATTTAGATGGCGCATTCGGCCGCGAACAATCACCGTATGACCTGGATACGATCGCTGACCTGCAAAACGTTCCGGCATTATTAACTGCACGGGGGTATTCTCAACGAGACATAGAAAATATCATGTATGGCAACTGGTTAAGATTTTTAAGGAACGCGTGGCAATGATTTTTGCATGTCGCAAAAAGCACCTTTATTGTCGTTACAGCGACCGCGGTTTAATAAATATTTAGTGATTTTGGTATGGTGAAAAACAATAAAACAAAAAATTTGAAAAATGGATCATCAACAAACAACACCGATCACTGTAGAAGTTAATATCAACGCGCCCATTGAAAAAGTATGGGATTTCTGGTCAACGCCTGAACACATCACGCAATGGAGTTTTGCCTCAGCGGACTGGCACACGCCAAGCTCCGAAAATGATTTGAGGGTAGGTGGAAAGTTTAATTCCAGGATGGAAGCAAAAGACGGAAGCATGGGTTTTGACTTTGGTGGAACGTATGATGAAGTAAGGGAGCATGAGTTCATTAGCTACACGCTAGGTGATGACCGGAAAGTAGAAATTAACTTTTCATCCGATGGCGATACAACCAAACTTATAGAAAGATTTGATCCTGAAAACACCAACCCTGTTGAGATGCAGCAGACAGGCTGGCAGGCAATACTCGATAACTTTAAGAATTATGTCGAATCTAATTAAATCAAGCTTCGACTTGGGAGGTCTCCAGGAAGCCTCCCAGGTCGAACCTTAACTTTCGAGCAGTTTTTTAATGCTTTCCAACACTTTTCACCAATTCTCTTCGATTTGTTTCAACTGCCCGTCATCTTCGATCTTATCTTGTGAGATGGTTAAGGTAGAATGCCCGGCATCTGGACTTACCTTATAAATAACATTAGCATAAGTCTCCGCTTTATCTTCTTTGCCGCTCATGCCGCTAAAGTAGATGGTATGTAAAAGCTTTTCCGGTATGATATCTATGATCACTCCTTTGTCCTCATAAGTTTTTCCCTCCCAATCACCAGTGTATGGTATAGTGCTGCCCTTCTGCCAATCTGAAACTGTGTTAGTGCCGGAGATATATTCTTTAATCAATACCGGGGTTGTTAAAGCCTTTCATACTAAATAGCTTAAATAGTTGACTCACGGGGACCGGATGGGAGGTATGGGGTATGAGGTATGAATACCGGGCTACTTTAATACTGGGGTAAACAGGGATGTCTGGTTGTTAGTGAATTAGTAACTTTTGTCAGAAAATAGTTCAAGCTTTCTTATAGTTCAGTAGATTTAACAGATATTTGGATACAATTAATTGGGCCGGCTAAATGAAGAGCATTTGGCGCTACTATTCTCTGGGAGATTTTGACACGACTGCTTTTCGGTTTTTCCCTTCATTAATTAATCCAAAACTAATGTGCCTTATCATCCAAAAACCAGATCATTTTTTTCAGCCAGTATCGGATATACTGCGTGGTAGCCAAACTATATTTCCAACACAAATCAATACAAGAAATGAAAACAAAGCAACTAACTGCTTTTTTAATGTCGGCAATCGTTGTTATTGCACAGACAATCCTGCTTGTTTTAGTAGCTGTTCCTGTAGAGGCCGGGGCCAAAGGCAATCCGGGTTTACCAGGTTCACAGGCTCTGGCAAAGAAGACACCAGTTGTTACGCATTCGGCGTATTTTGACCATACCATAACAGGTAAGGTAGTAAATGATAAAGGTGAGGGAATTGATAATGCAAGTATCGCGGTAAAGGGTACTACCTTAGGAACTATAACTGATAATGGCGGATCATTCAGGCTTTCTGTGCCTGATGGCCAGGTAGTTTTATCAGTAAGTTTTACGGGATTTATTTCACAGGATGTACCCGTGAGTGCCACTACCACAAATCTTACGATCACATTGCTCGTGGATGGTAATCCCATGAGTGAAGTTGTTGTAACGGCGCTTGGTTTATCAAAACAGAAGAAGGAGTTAGGTTTTTCGGTAACGGAAGTAAAAGGTTCAGAACTCGCCAAAACCGCTGAAATTAATCCTATCAATGCCTTGCAGGGTAGAGTTGCCGGCGTACAGATTGATATGGGGGGTGCCAGTGGTTTGTTTGGTAATTCTAAAATTCTTATAAGAGGGAATTCCACATTACGTAACAATAATCAGCCGATTATTGTGATGGATGGTGTTATTATCGCAAATGATATTTTATCTGGTTCACGCGATTTTGGAAACGATCTAAAAAATCTTAACATGGAAGATTTCGAAAGCGTCTCCGTACTTAAAGGCTCATCGGCAGCGGCGTTGTACGGCTCGAGAGCAATAAACGGCGTAATTCTCATTACAAGTAAAAAGGGCAAGTCCCGCAAAGGCATTGGCATTACTGTTAGCCAGGC
>JBBPYM010000065.1:0-5557 GCA_038199905.1 Chitinophagales bacterium
AACAGAAATAAAATGAATTCTAAAGTAAATGCAAGGCGGAAAAGACATTTCCGCATTCGCAAAAGAGTAACAGGTACTGCTTCCAAGCCAAGACTCAGCGTTTTTCGCAGTAATAAGGATGTTTATGTGCAGTTGATAGATGATGTAAACGGAAACACCCTGACCGCAGCTTCCAGTCGTGAGAAAGATATTGCTGCTCAAAAAGTTGCAAAAAGTGATACCAGCAAATTAGTTGGTGAAGCTATTGCAAGGAAAGCAATTGACCTCGGTATCAAAGAGGTTGTTTTTGATAGAAGCGGATATTTGTATCATGGCCGTGTTAAGGCTGTTGCAGAGGGTGCTAGAGAAGGTGGTCTTGAATTCTAAATCTTTCCATTCGTCGCGGATATTCCGGGAAATTATACAGGATAGTTTAGTGGACATAAATAAATCTAAATAAAAAGAGATAAAAGTGGATGGGGAATCAAAAGATCCTTCATTTTTTTCTGAAATATCTACCGCTAATAAACGGTATTAAATTTTAAAATCGACATAATGTCAAAATCAAATCAAAAAGTTAAAGCTGCTGAACTGGAACTTAAAGAGAAAGTAGTTTCTATCAACCGTGTGGTGAAAACCACTAAAGGTGGTAGAGCATTCAGTTTTTCTGCGGTAGTAGTTGTTGGTAACTATGATGGAGTAGTAGGACAAGGACTTGGTAAGGCGAAAGAAGTACAGGAAGCTATTGTGAAAGGAATAGAAGACGCCAAAAAGAACCTGATCAGAATTCCTTTGAAAAATGGTACCATTCCACATGAGCAATGGTTAAAAGACGGTGCTGCCCGGATATTGATAAAGCCTGCTTCTGCCGGTACCGGAGTAATTGCCGGAGGTAGTATGCGTGCTGTGCTTGAAAGTGCAGGAATTACTGATATACTTGCTAAATCACTAGGTACAGCAAATCCTTCAAACGTAGTAAAAGCAACTGTAAAAGCTTTGATGATGTTAAGAGATCCAATGGAAGTAGCTGAAACAAGAAATATCTCCTTAAAGAAAGTTTTCAACGGATAATTGTCATTTACTGACCGGTATATTTACCGCAATACATTGACTAATAAATGAAATAAGTCATTCACCAATGACTTTCAAAATTATAGAACAAATGAAAAAGTTTAGAATTACACAGGTAAAAAGCGCTATAGATCGCTCTGTACGTCAAAAACTTACTTTGCAGGCATTGGGGCTTAGAAAAGTCAATGGAAGCAAAGAAGTAGAAGGCACTCCGCAGATTATGGGTATGATACGAAAAGTCGAACATCTTATCAAAGTAGAAGAACTGGCATAACCGGTTCTTTTCTAATTTTCAATAATTAATAAAGCGAGCTCCAGGTACCTGGAGCGTTAAGTAAAAAAAAGTACCATGCAATTACACAATTTAAGACCAGCAAAAGGTTCTACGCACAAAGTGAAGAGATTAGGACGCGGAGAAGCATCCGGTAAAGGTGGCACATCTACAAAAGGTAACAAGGGCGCCCAAAGCCGTACAGGTTATAAGATAAAAATGGCTCACGAAGGTGGACAGATGCCTATCCAGCGCAGATTGCCAAAACGAGGATTTAAAAATATAAACCGCATAGAATATAAAGTTTTCAACCTGGGACAGATCGACCAATTGATTGAAAAACATGAATTGACTGAATTTACTCCGGAAACACTTTATATTAATAATTTGATTAGTCAGACTGATAAAGTAAAAGTTTTAGGAAATGGCGTGTTAAAAGCTACCATTGCATTTAAAGTAAACGCTGTGAGCGAAAAAGCAAAAGGTGCTATCGAATCAGCCGGTGCAACTTTAGAAATAATCAAATAATTCATTGATATTTGCAGAAACTACTGCGAATAACCAAAATTGTGATATTCTGTGAAGAAATTTATTAAAACAATTAAAAACATCTGGTCAATAGAAGAGTTGAGGAATAAACTGCTCCTTACACTTGCCCTGATCTTTGTATTTAGAATAGGATCTTTTATAGTTCTTCCGGGAATTGATCCGAATAAATTGGCCAATTTAGAAGCAACCGCTTCAGGTGGAATGCTTGGTTTGTTAAATTCTTTTGTAGGAGGAGCCTTTGCTAAGGCTTCTATTTTTGCTTTAGGAGTTATGCCATATATCTCTGCATCCATTTTTATGCAGTTGGTAACTGTTTTGGTTCCTCAAATCTCAAAAATACAGAAGGAAGGTGAAAGTGGTCAAAAGAAAATTACCCAATGGACGCGCTATCTGACAGTTATTGTAACTGTTTTCCAGGCAGCTGCATATGTAGGGTTCTTACACTCCTCCAGTGGAGAAGCGATGCTTCCCGCTTACGGAAACTTCTTCTGGTTCTCTACGATCATCATTCTTACGGTAGGTACCTTATTTGTCATGTGGTTGGGTGAGAAGATCACAGATAAAGGAATCGGAAACGGTATTTCTATCCTGATTATGATCGGTATTCTTGCGAATCTTCCACAATCCTTTATGCAGGAATTTGCAGCGAAACAAACCCGTGGTGGTGGTGGACTTCTGATCTTTATGATAGAGATCGCTGCCTTTATTGCAATCATACTTGGGTTGATCGTACTGGTGCAAGGAGTAAGAAAAGTGCCTGTAAACTATGCCAAGCAAATAATGGGCAACAGGCAATTTGGCGGAGCGAGACAGTTTTTACCTTTAAAAGTGAATGCTGCTAACGTAATGCCTATCATCTTTGCCCAGGCTATTATGTTCTTACCAACTATTTTCGCCGGTTTCCAAACGTCAGGTAAAAATTGGTCTGTTTATTTCACTGATCATACCAATGGAATCTATATGCTTATTTTCGGTATCATGACAATAGGGTTCACCTTTGTGTATACCGCTTTGATCTTTAATCCGAAACAAATGTCGGATGATCTCAAACGCAATAACGGGTTTATCCCGGGCGTAAAACCAGGTCAGCCCACGACGGATTATATCGGAACGATCATGGATCGGATTACTTTACCGGGTGCTATTCTTTTAGCTGTAGTAGGTATTCTTCCGGGCGTAGTACAATTAATGGGTGTAACCCAGGGATTTGCTATGTTCTACGGAGGTACATCTCTACTGATCATGGTTGCGGTAGTATTGGATACGTTACAGCAAATTGAAACTCAGTTATTGATGCGTCAGTATGATGGGTTAATGAGCACAGGCCGTATACAGGGCAGACAATCAACAGCTGCTCCGGGCATAACGGGAAATATCTAAATAGAAATTCAAAACAGAATATATTATACCAAAACCCTGACTATTCTGTCAGGGTTTTTAATTTAAAAGATACAATGATAATTTATAAAACCCAGAAAGAAACTGAATTAATAAGAGAAAGTTGTAAAATAGTAAATGACGCCATTGCACTTGTAGCCTCCCTCATAAAACCGGGTATATCCACTATGGAATTAAATGACAAGGCCGAAGAATATATTCGCAGCCAGGGAGCTACTCCTTCCTTCAAAAATTACAATGGTTTTCCTTACGCATGCTGTATGTCTGTAAATGATGCAGTGGTGCATGGATTTCCCACACCGGATGAATTAAAAGAAGGCGATGTGATCTCTGTTGATGTGGGTGCTTATAAGAATAAATTTCATGGGGATAGTGCCTATACCTTTGCGTTGGGAGAAATATCAGATGAAGTAAAACAATTAATGAAAATAACCAAAGAATCTCTTTACAAAGGAATTGAAAAAGCAGTAGTAGGAAGCAGGGTAGGAGATATCAGTTTCGCTGTACAGGATTACACAGAGAGACAGAACGGCTATGGGGTTGTAAGGGAATTGGTAGGTCATGGGCTAGGACATGACCTGCATGAAGATCCACAAGTGCCTAATTATGGTAAACGCGGAACAGGTCCGAAGTTAAAAGATGGATTGGTGATCGCAATAGAACCGATGATTAATTTAGGTGTGAAAGAAGTGATTAATGATAAGGACGGCTGGACTATCCGAACTGCCGATGGAAAGTCATCTGCGCATTATGAGCATACAATATGTGTGCGGAAGGGCAAGGCCGATATACTTTCTTCATTTGATTCTATTGAGAAAGCAGAGAAAGCAAATCCATTGTTATTTTCTGATTACTGATGGAGTTTCATTTAGAAGTAGAAATAATAAAAAAAGGAACTGGTTTGACGGATCCTTTTTATAATTTTACAGTGAGTGAGAAATTTTCTAATGCATGTTATCTTCTATAGACCTCTTTGCCATCAACTATTGTCCGTAACACTTGCACATCCTTTATTTTATCCGGGGTTATCTTAAACAGATCATCAGAAAGTACAACAAAATCGGCAAGGAACCCGACTTTTAATACACCGGTTTTTGTTTCCATAAAACTTGCATACGCACTGTTTTGTGTATAGGCTATTAATGCCTGTTGAACAGTTATTTTTTGTTCCGGGTACCATCCCCCCGGATTTTTGCCATCAAGAGTTTGCCTTGTTACTGCTGCATAAATCCCTAAAATAGGTGAAAGAGGCGCGACTGTCCAATCTGATCCAAAAGTTAGTTTTGCACCATTCTCCAACAAGCTTTTGAAAGGATAAGTTCCTTTGAGCCTGGTATCGTCTAATCTCTTTGAAGCCCACTTACCATCATCTATTGCATGGTAGGGTTGCATAGAAGGTATCACCTTTAGTTCATTAAATTTCCGAATGGCTTCTGGGGTAAGATGTTGTGCATGTTCTATTCTGAAACGACGGTCTTTTCCCCCGCTTTTAATAGCCTTTTCATAGATGCTGAGCAGCCAATCATTTGCCCTGTCACCGATTGCATGAACTGCTACCTGTAACCCTGCGCTATCTGCAGAGATGATCCGGGCGGCAAGAATAGTCGTATCAATCAGGGTGAATCCGGAAGTAGTTGTATCATCCAGGTAGGGTTCGTAAAACCAGGCTGTAGTAGAACCAAGAGATCCGTCCACAAAACCCTTTAACCCGCCCCAGCGCAATCGGTCATCACCACGCCCGTTTTCTTTTACATAAGAATTCAACTTCTGCCAGTCACTTAATGGTACGAACGAATATACCCGGATATCCAGCATGTTTTTTCTGTATGCCCGGCGATAGGTAGAAAGATCAGCCCAGCCGCCATAACTACCCATATCATTTACTTCCGTTACGCCATGTTCTATTGCTTCCTTTAGAGCACGCTGCAAGGATGCATCTAATTTATTTTCTGTTGCTTCTGGAATTACATTGTAAACTAAGGAAGCTGCTTCATCCCTTAACATACCCGTGGGCTCTCCCGTGATGGAATCTTTTACAATCACGCCACCTTCAGGATTTTTCGTGTCTTTGTCTATCCCTGCAAGTTTCAGTGCGACAGAGTTCGCCAGAGACATGTGTCCATCGTACCTTGATATTAAAACAGGGTTATTCTGGGTGACAGAATCGATCCATTCTTTTTTCGGCAAGTCGCCACCCCAGGCTTCATGGTCCCAATCACCTCCCTGTATCCATTGGTTTTTAGTGGATTTACTGGCGAAAGATTCTAAGGTGCGAATAAAATTTTCCTT
>JBBPYM010000066.1:0-10594 GCA_038199905.1 Chitinophagales bacterium
CCTGCGTTCTATATATGCTTGCCACTAACTGGCGTTCCAATGCTGTGTCGTAGCTATCTCCCTGGCAAAAACATCTACAACTCATTATCAACACTGCAGGTAACATTACACATTGCATCCTTAGATTCATGCAGCAAAAATACTACGAAGTTTATAAACTGGGTAACAGTATCTGGGTTTTGGTGTTAAGGCAGTTATCTTACAACCTGTATATTTGCGCCTGTAAGAACAAATGCTGTCTATAAATATATAATATGCCATCATCCAAAGCTTTTCTTTTTGACCTCAACGGTACCATGATCGACGATATGGATTATCATACAAAAGCCTGGCATCATATATTGAATGAAGACCTTGGTGGAAATTTTAGCTGGGAGGAAGTGAAAAGTAACATGTATGGAAAAAATCCCGAGGTGCTCGTCAGGTTATTTGGTGCTGACCGTTATACTGACGACGAAATGAACAAGATTTCTGTTGAAAAGGAAACAAGGTACCAGCAAGCGTTTTTCCCACAATTGCAGCTGTTGCCGGGACTTGCAGAATTTCTTCAAGTTGCCAATGAACATAAAATCAAAATGGCAATCGGTTCTGCAGCCATCCCTTACAATATTAATTTTGTACTTGACAATCTTCACATAAGACATTATTTCGATGCCATCGTCAGCGCGGATGATGTAAAAATGAGTAAGCCTGATCCCGAGACTTTCTCCATGGCCGCAACTTTACTTAACGTAGACGCAGCATCCTGTATTGTTTTTGAAGATGCGCCAAAAGGTGTGGAAGCGGCCTTGAACGCACATATGGATTGTGTAGTGCTTACAACAGTGCATGAAAAGGAATCCTTCAAAGATTACCCCAATGTAATAGCGTTTATTAAAGACTTTACCGACCCGTTCTGCAAACAGTTGATAGGGGGGTATGGGGTATGAGGTATGAGGTATGAGGTATGAGGTATGAGGTATGAGGTATGGGTGTGAGTTGAAATCAAATTACAAGCATAAACTATAGCAGATGGCCGATGGCTGATAGCTGATAGCTGACAGCCCATACCCCATACCCCATACCCCATACCTAAATTCTACCAGAATTTGACGTACAACGCTGCGATCACTAATAAGGTGAAAACAATAAGCGCAGCTGTTGAAGGTTTAAGTTTAAACATTTCTTTATCAAGTAAAAATGCTTTAGGGTTAACCTTCGGACCAAACAAGCTTATAACAACCATTAAAAGTGTTGTAAACACGAAAGAAAGGCCCATGCAGATATGAAATGGAATCTCGTATTCACCTTTCCCGTTAGGATAAGCAGTGTACAACAATGTTTCGTTGCCAAACAGCTTTGGTGCAAGTTCATTAAAAACCACGGAAAGGAAAAAACCGGTCAGCACGCCTGCAATGGCTGCAGCGCCAGTTGTTCTTTTCCAGAACATACCCAAAACAAACATCGCAAATACACCAGGACTAATAAACCCTGTATATTTTTGAATAAACGTAAATCCGCCTTCTCCGCCTATACCCAGGAAATCGCTCCAGGTGAAGATAACCGCAAGGATCATTGCAGCAAAAACAGCGATCCTTCCCGTGTAAACCTGTTCCCGCTCGCCGGCTTCTTTCTGAAAGTATTTTTTATGAATATCCAGCGTATAAATTGTAGAGATACTGTTGACCTTCCCCGCAAGAGATGCTACAATTGCTGCTGTTAAAGCAGCAACAGACAATCCCTTTAGGCCGGTTGGTAAAAATGTAAGGATGGCTGAATAAGCGCCGTCTTTTCCACCCACTAACTGGGGCAAGTGACCTTCTTTATATAATACGAAGGCTGCAATCCCTGGCAACATAACGATTATCGGCATCATCAACTTTAATAAACCCGCAAACAAAATGCCCGTACGCGCAGTCTGCAGGTCGGCCCCTAAAGCCCGCTGCGTTATGTATTGATTACATCCCCAATAGTTAAGGTTGATGATCCAGATACCTGCCAGGTAAGATAGCAATCCGGGAAAAGTGAGGTACTTGTTGATATCGTTTTGTGAAGACTCTGCAGTTGGCTTAGGGATAATCATTTTAAAATGCTCTGGCGCTTCTTTTAATAACACTTTAAAACCTGCAATGGCATTTTGCCCCACACCAAAGTATTCTCCCACTGTGGTCAAAGCTATATAGGTTGTTACCAAACCGCCCACGATGAGCACTGCTACCTGGATAACGTCAGTGTAAGCAACCACTTTCATACCTCCGAGAGATATCAGTAACGCAAAGACAGCCAGCGCTAACATTATTATATGAAGATAACCGCCACCTGCAAGCCCATTAATGGCTACGGCACCCAAATACAGGATGGAAGTAAGGTTTACGAAAACATATAAAAACAACCAGAATATCGCCATAATAAGAGCAACTGATTCATTATACCTGGTTTTTAGAAACTGCGGCATCGTGTAGATATGGTTCTTAAGATACACGGGAATGAACCAAACGGCAACAACAATCAGCGCAATAGCTGCTATCCATTCATAGGCGGCAACAGCGATACCAAGAAAAAAACCTTCACCACTCATACCAATGAACTGCTCCGCGGAAATATTGGAAGCAATTAAAGAAGCCCCGATGGCCCACCAGGTAAGTGTTCCTTCTGCCAGGAAATAAGCCTTGGCGTCATGTTCATTCTTTTTACGCTTATGGTAAATGCTGTAACCGTAACCTGATACAATTACAAAATAAATTATGAAAACCGCATAATCCGCGAACGTTAGTCCAGTTTGCATATGACAATTTGATGATTAGGAACCGGTGAATAATTATTGAGGGAAGTTACTCTTTGGTTATTTATTTTCAAGATTTATTTATCTGGTAGTACACTTCGTTCCATCTTAATTCATTTTTGAATTGATAGAGGTTGGTATCTTTCCCAATCAACACATATTCGATGCCTGCAAAGGAAGCGAAATCTTCCATGTGCTCAGCTTTAAGATTCTGGCTATAACCAGTATGATGTGCCCCCCCGGCATAAATCCACGCGGCGCAGCCCGTTTTCATATCAGGGTATGGTTTCCACAGAACCCTTGCTACTGGGAGTTTGGATAGGTCGTGTTCTGCATTTACCGCTTCAACTTCGTTTACGATCAACCGGAAGCGATTGCCCATATCAACGAGCGACGCGTTTAATGCAGGGCCAGCGGTGGCATTAAATACCAGTCTCACAGGATCTGCTTTTCCACCGATGCCAAGCGGATGGACTTCGCAGGATATTTCACCACTCGCGATCGATTCGTCTACTTCAAGCATATGTGAGCCTAACACCATGGAGTTTTGCGGATCGAAGTGGTAGGTGTAATCTTCCATAAAAGCGTTGCCACCCGGCAGCCCGTTTCCCATCACTTTCATGGCACGTACAAGCGCCGCAGTTTTCCAGTCTCCCTCGCCGGCAAAACCATAACCCTGGTTCATCAGCCGTTGGGCAGCGATGCCCGGTAATTGAACCATTCCATGCAGATCTTCGAAGGTGTCTGAAAAACCTTTAAAATTACCTTCCTCCAAAAATGTTCGCAGCCCTATTTCAATTTTGGCTGCTTCTACCAGTGATTGGCGGCCGGGCCCGTCCTTTCTCAAGGTTTCTGCCATTTTATAGCGGTCTTCATATTCCTGCAGCAAGAGGGCAATATCTGTGTCACTTACCTGGTTAATAACTTTTACCAGGTCACCGATACCATGTGTGTTCACCGAAAACCCGAATTTCATTTCAGCTTCCACTTTGTCTCCATCGGTTACGGCTACAAAACGCATGTTATCGCCGAAGCGAACAAATTTGGCTCCCTGCCAGTCGTGCCATCCCGCTGCTGCCCTTGCCCAGGTACCCACCTGTGTTAAAGCTTCCGGGTCTTCCCAATGACCCACAACTACTTTGCGATTAATGCGCATTCTCGTCATCATAAAGCCAAATTCCCTGTCACCGTGCGCGCTCTGGTTCAGGTTCATAAAATCCATGTCTATATTGTTCCAGGGAATATCGCGGTTGAACTGTGTGTGCAGGTGCAGCAACGGCTTGTTGAGAATTTTCAATCCACCGATCCACATTTTTGCCGGAGAGAAAGTATGCATCCAGGCGATGATGCCGATTACATTTTTCGCCATATTTGCTTCCTGGCAAACGGCATAAATTTCTTCCGTAGTTTTTACAACGGGTTTAAAAATAACGGTTACGGGTACCTGAACAGAATAATTTAAAGAAGCAGCAATGATTTCAGAATGTTCGGCAACCTGCCTGAGTGTTTCTTCACCATATAAGTGCTGGCTACCCGTGACAAACCAGACTTCAAGATTTTTGAGATTCATATTTTATATTTTTTTACAGCTACTTAAACTGTCAATTGATTGTGTTTTCCGGCTATCTCATTGCCCATAGTAAGAACCAGGCCCGTGTTTTCTTTCATAGTGTTTCTGGATCAGTGACTCTTTTAAGCGGGGAGCGTCTGCACGTATTTGTTCAGTGAGGTAAGACATCTGTGCTATTGCTTCCAGCACAGAACTGTTGTAAACGGCTTTCGCAGCATTTTTTCCCCAGGTAAACGGCGCATGATTGGCCACGAGTATCATTTCAACTTCTTCATAGTTCATCCCTTTGTCTTTTAGAAAATTAAGGATCTGGAAGCCTGTTTGGTATTCATAATCTCCCCTGATCATTTCATCAGCCATCGGTGGCGCGCAGGGGATATCTACTGTATTGTGATCCGCATGTGTGGTGCCGTAGATAGGAATGTCGCGTTGAGACTGCGCCCAGGCCGTGGCATAGGTAGAGTGTGTATGAACAATGCCATTGATCTTTTCCCAATGTTGGTAGAGTACAGCATGGGTTTTCGTATCTGAAGAAGGCCGCAGCGCTCCTTCAACCGTTTTACCCTCAAAGTCTACGATCACCATTTTGTCCGGTGACAGGTCTTCGTAAGGAACGCCGCTTGGTTTGATCGCGAATACACCTAATGACCGGTCGGCGGCGCTAACGTTACCAAATGTAAAAATTACCAGACCCAGTTTTGGCAACTGCATATTAGCCTCGTAAGCTTCCTCTTTTATTGCCGCATACTTGCTCATATAACGTATGTTGGTTGGTATCCGATGGCCATCATTTATTTCATTTTCTCCAGGAAGTTTCCCAGCTCGTTGTACCGCTGATATTTCTTCGCATATACATGTACGTTTTGCTGAACGGGTTGGTATTCTGCATCAAATCCCTGTCCCATTGCAGCCATGGCTACTTCAACTTTCGGATAAATGCCTGCTACCGTTGCCGCGAACATTGCTGCACCCATCGCGCAGGTTTGTTCAGACTTATGAATTCTGATCGGCATATTCATTACATCCGCCATTACCTGCATAATGAACGGCGATTTTTTAGCAACGCCGCCGAGGCCTATAAGTCCTTTAACCGGTACACCTTCTTCATTGAAACGGTCAACTATTTTCTTAGCCCCAAAACAGGTGGATTCAATAACTGCTCTGAAAATGCGTGGAGCATCGCTACCCAGTCCGAGACCAATGATAGCACCATGCAATTCCTGGTTTGCATCAGGTGTGCGCCTGCCATTGAGCCAGTCGATAGCCAGCTCCTTATTTTCTTTGGGAGAAAGTCGCTCAGCCTGTTTGCTCAATTCCGGAATGATATTGTTCACCGACTCATCAATCAGTTCCCTGGCCAACTCCGGGTTTATTAATGCTGACTTTGCCAGCAGCGTTCGCAGTGGCCATGATAATACATTTCTGAACCAGGCATAGGCGTCACCAAAAGCCGATTGACCGGCTTCAAGGCCGGTTAAGCCGGGGATTATGGAGCCATTTACCTGTCCGCAGATGCCTCTTACCAGTTTGCCGTTGATGTCCTCAGTCGGCACTACCAGCATGTCGCAGGTGGATGTACCCATCACTTTGCTTAAGTGATACGGTTCAATCTGGCCGCCGACTGCGCCCATATGTGCATCAAAGGCACCGACACCGATTATTACTTCTGTAGAAAGACCCAGCCTTTCTGACCACTCTTTTCCAAGATGGCCTGCAGCTTCAGCAGCAGTAAAAGTTTTATCAAACAACCGGCTCCGGAATCCCTGCAGCAATGGGTCCAGTGCACTGAAGAAGTCGTCTGGCGGCAGGCCACCAAATTCTTCTGCCCATAACGATTTATGACCCGCGGCACAAACACCCCGTTTTATGTCGTTAATGTGTTTGCCGCCAGTTAACAAAAACGGTATCCAATCGCAATGTTCCACCCAGGAGTAGCAGGCTTTTTGCACAGCCGTATCTTCTCTTAAAATGTGCAACAATTTGGCCCAGAACCATTCTGATGAGTATATACCACCTACGAATTGCAGGTAATTAATAGGGAATTTTTTTGCGTGTTCATTGATCTGCGAAGCTTCTTTTACCGCCGTATGATCTTTCCACAATACGAACATGGCATTCGGGTTGTTTTCGAACGCAGGCAGAAGAGCAAGGGGAGTGCCCGTTTCATCTACTGCAACGGGTGTTGATCCCGTGGTGTCTATGGAGATCGCCCTTACATTGGCTGCTACTGCTGGTCCTGCCTTGACCAGGCATTTTTTAATTGTTTGCTCAAGGCCTTCAATGTAATCTAGTGGGTGCTGTCTGAACTGGTTAATAGAAGCATTGCAAAATAACTGGTCTTTCCATCGTGGGTAATAAAATATGGAAGAAGCTACTTCCTGTCCGTTCCGAGCATTCGCTATTACAGACCGTACAGAATCAGAACCATAATCTATCCCGATCACATAGTTTTCTTGTTTCATATAGCAATTCGTGTCAAAATAACACTTAATTTATATCCTTTAAAATCATTTTTGCGATCCGCGAGCATTTTCAGGATGGGGAACAAAATTCAGGAAAGAGTAAAACTTGGTTTTGTATTTCTTTTTGTCCAGTTTGTAATAAAAGGCGCCACGTTTTGATTTTTCCTTGTCCTTATCTTTTTGTTTTACAAGCAGTCCGGATGCCAGCACTTTTCTTATAAAATTTCTTTTGTCGAAAATGGTATCATAGATTTCTTCGTACAGCATCTGGAGTTGTGGCAAAGTGAACTTTTCTGGCAACAGTTCAAAAAGTACGGGATGAAAAGCGGCTTTATACTGTAACTTTTCTCTGGCCATCTGGATGATCTGGCTATGGTCGAATATTAACGGAGGGATAGTTTTCAACGAAAACCACTCCGCATGATAGCTTTTATTGATCTGCGTTTCATACTGGTGTATGTCAATCAAAGTAAAATAGGTAACAGACACAGTTCTTTCGACGGGGTCGCGGTGGGGGTCACCAAATGCAAATAGTTGCTCCATATACATACCGCTCAGGCCGGTCAGTTCATTAAGAATGCGGTATGCCGCATTTTCAAAACTTTCGTACTCTCTTACAAAGCCACCCATAAGGCTCCATTTACCTTTCTCCGGTTCAAACCCCCTTTGTATAAGCAGCAGTTTTAATTCTTCACCATCAAAACCAAAAATTATGCAATCAACGGCTACAAGTATGCGGTTTTGTCCTGAATAACGTTTCATATAAGGCAAGCCCTACTACACTTTTAAGGTTAACGGGGTGAATTTATACAACTCTGGATAATTTGTACGAATAATTTTTAGAAAGCCGATGTGCATTGTATTTTTAAAATGAGAAATCTCGAAAGGGAGAAGAAAGGTATCCAATCAAAGTTTCCTAATACTCTTTGTTGAAGCATTTTTTCACTTCGTGTAGTTGCCAAAATGATCTGTACTGGCATTTGGTTCAATGTTGACTGAAATGCCCTTTTGTAAACTTGGAGGGATCTCTTTTCGAGCGATACCCGGCAATTGGGCATTGGTAGGGGGGCGACAACTTATTTCAGTCATCAGTTCGAAAAGGCTGGATAATTGTCGCTCACTCAAAAAAAAGGTCTTAATTTATTGTAATGCTAACCCTACTAGTTCAAAGTTACAAAATTGCATAAGCGTATATTATTAAACTGTTAAGCCGTTTTAAATTCCGGTGGGTATGCTTGAAGTGCTTTTTCAAGACAGTCCATGGCTGCATGGATAGATTCTGTATTCAGCACATAGGCGAGGCGAACTTCATTCTTTCCTAACCCGGGGGTAGCATAGAACCCGGTAGCTGGTGCCAGCATAACAGTTCTGTCATGAAAAGAAAAGTGATCCAGGAGCCATTGGCAAAAATGATCCGCGTCAAGAATGGGAAGTCTTGCCATTGCATAAAATGCTCCGCCTGGTGTTGGGCATAATACTCCGGGGATGGCGTTTAGTCGGGTTACAATGGCATCTCTGCGAATTTTGTATTCAGCTTTAATGCTGTCGAAATAATTGTCAGGCAGGTCAAGCGCCGCTTCACCTGCGATCTGGCCAAAACTCGGGGGACTTAATCTCGCCTGGGCAAACTTCATGGCCGCAACGGCCACTTCCTTGTTTTTAGTAATAAACGCCCCGATCCGGGCTCCGCAGGCGCTATAACGTTTACTAATTGTGTCCATTAATACAACATGATCATCCACACCGGTAAGTTGCATTGCGCTAAAATGTTCTCCCTCGTAGCAAAACTCGCGGTAGGCTTCATCTGCAAATAAAAAAAGGTCATATTTAATAATGAGGCCCTTTAGCACTTCCATCTCTTCCCTGCTATAAAGATAACCTGTTGGATTGTTTGGGTTGCATATAACAATTGCCTTTGTCTTGGGGGTGATAACTTTCTCAAAATCCCTCGCTGGCGGCAGGGCAAAGCCTGTTTCGATGGAAGAAGTAATTGGTTTCACCACGATACCCGCGGCAATAGCAAAGCCATTATAATTAGCGTAATAAGGTTCTGGTATAATCACTTCATCACCTGCATCCAGGCAGCTGAGAAATCCGAAGAGGATAGCCTCAGAACCACCTGTGGTGATGAGTATCTGCTCATAATCAATGTTGATGCCGACCTTACTATAGTAGCCAACGAGCTTTTTCCGGTAACTCTCGTTACCAGCGCTGTGACTATACTCTAAGACCTTAAAATCTGTATTGCGAACCGCATCGAGCACGTGAGGGGGTGTTTCAATATCTGGCTGGCCAATATTAAGATGGTATACCTTAATACCCTTTTTTTTGGCTGCTTCTGCGTAAGGGACCAGTTTCCTGATGGGAGAAGGCGGCATCTGTACGCCACGGTGGCTTATTTTTAGCATACCGTAAAAATACAAGCATTTCTTTTTCTATCCTGCGAACGGAAAAGAAATTATTAGCTATCAGCCTTCAGCGATCAGCTGTTGCTGAAGGCTGATAGCTATTTTTTACCATTAGACTATGAAATCCCAAGAACATAAGGTGGTGATTCCACACAGCCGAAGGCTGTCGATAGCTGAAGGCTGATAGCTGAAGGCTGATAGCTAAAGGCTGAAGGCTGATAGCTGACGGCTAAATGCTGAAAACAAATTAGCTATTCTTTTTACCCTTAGTGCTTTCGTACTTTGCGTATTCTTCAGCACTCAGCACTTCACCGGTTATACGTAATTCAAGTGGTTGATCATAACCAGCAACTTTTACTGTGATAGTTTTTTCAAACACGCCAGGAGCTGCTGCGTTAAAACCTGCAGAAATTTTTTCTGTCTTGCTTTTTGTTACCGGCGTTTTTGGCCAGGTTGGCGTAGTACAGCCACAACTGGCAGATGCTGTTTCAATAACAACCGGCTGATTACCAACGTTCTGAAATGTAAAATCGTAAGTTACGGGAACACTCTGTTTAATCTTACCGAAATCATGCTTTAACTCGGTAAACTTTACAGCTTCATCTGCTTTCTTTTGCTGCACTGTGGCCGTAGACTGTGCTGATTTGGTTTGTGACATAACGGAGGTTGTCAGCGCTAATGCAAAAAATGCGATAAGTATTTTCTTCATGTTTATTTATTTATTTGCTTGTTTTAATAATTGAACTGAGGTGTTTTGCGGAGCGGAAGTTGGTGGTGCTTTAAATACTTCCCCTTTGATGGTAATAATTTTCGTTTGTCCACCATTATAAAGGATAGTTACGGGTTTTTCAAAAACTCCGAGGGAAGCTGCGTTATAACCAACATTAATCATCGTACTTGCCCCTGGCGCAACTGGTTCTTTCTTCCAGATTGGCGTAGTGCAACCACAACTGGCCTGCACATTTTGGAGCTTCAGTGTATCAGGTGAACTATTTATTATTTCAAATTCATGGGTTACGGGTCGGCTCTGCTGAATTTTTCCAAAATCAAAAGATGTTTCCCTAAAAGTCAGCGAGGTGGAAACAGGCTTCGCTTCGGCCGTCACTGCCTGTGCATTTACAGCAAAACCCAGATTTATACCGCATAAAATAAAAAATAATCTCATCATATATATTTGCATCAAGTTCTGTTCCAGTAAACGATAAAACAAATTTACATATTGTAACGGGAAGTTAAAAGACAAATTTTGAATGGGGTATGGGCTAACAGCTATCGGTTATCAGCCATCAGCTATCAGCCGTAAGCTATCAGCCATCGTAACAGGGTTCTGCTCATACCCACACCCATACCTCATGCCCCATACCTCATACCCCATACCTATTTGCCAAAATTC
>JBBPYM010000067.1:0-6241 GCA_038199905.1 Chitinophagales bacterium
AGCGATGTCGAGCTCCTGTTGGTTTATATCCAATAACAGGTTTAAGTTATTTATCTTATCGTTATTGCGGGAAGATAGTATTACCAGTCTTAAGAATATCGCCAGTAAGACGATGCTGGATGAAAATGCAACCAGTAAACCCTGTGGCTTAAGATAATAAAATGCAGCAACTATCGCGATCATTGTAAAAAAGCGACACCAGGAAATAATGCTTTTTCGTTTTTTTAACTGGTCGCGTTCAGTCGAAAGTTCTTTTATTCTTAACTGGTAAACAGCTGTAGGTGTCGATTTTTCCATTGGTAAATGAAACTACGTCAAAATCGGGAAATAGTTGATAGTGTGGCTGTCGGCCATCAACAATCAGTTCTGCGCTTTAACAAGGTTTTCTAATAACGAAAGGGGCTTACCTGGTGGTAGCCCCTTTCGTTTCAGCCCTAAAATCATGTTATTTTGGCATCCACCAAAGCGGTGTTGCAGGACTGTCTTTGCCCTTGAGGTAAGTGCTAACCGCGGCTTTCACTGCAGCTTCACTTGTGCTTACGACTGACGAGAGATACGCCAGGCGTTTGATATATGTTCCTAATGGGAGGTCGGGATTATAACTCACCATTACATGATATTGTTTTGGGTAACCTGTTCTCCTGAACTCGGACCATGCTTCTGTGCCCTCCGGGAAAATAGCAATCCATTTCTGGGTAATAATTTTTTCCAGTTTACCTTCAAAACTTGCTGCTTCGTCCCAGGCAACGGTAACATTACTAATTGCAGGACTGTTATTAGCAGGATTTTTAGGGTCTACATAAGCAGTCTGTTTTGTTATGCTTGATAAATAAGATCCTTCGGAAACGCCATTTGCTTTTAGCGAAGCCCGGATGCCATCTTCATAAAAACTTTTTGGAGTGCCTGTGCCCATGTTCCAACCTCTTAACGCACCTTCCGCTCTTAAGAAATAACTTTCTGCGACATCTACCTGTTTAACAGGTGTTGTTGAAAGCACATTGTATCTTGAAAAATCCTGGTAAACGGCTTTCGTTGGTTTAGCAACGCCGGGTCTTATCCCGATGGTTTTACCACCCAGTGCTGGATCAACAGCGGGCAATGTGTAAGCGCTGAGACGGGGGTCGCCAAAACCTTCGAGGTAGGTAACGACCGCAGCAGAAACACGCGTATCTGACCAGGCATTGCTCATTGTAAAGTAAGGGTTACCGGAAGGGTTCACCACAGAAAAGGAACCTGTAGCATCACTCATCAAGCCACCATTTGCAGGCAGCGTTGCTTTCTCGGCTTCTTCTTTTGCTTTAGCTGGACTAACAACGGAGATGCGCATTGCCAAACGCAAGCGGAGTGTATTTGCCAGCCTGATCCACTTTGTGTATTCGCCACCAAAGGTAGAACGGTCCCATTTCGCGAAACGGGTCATATCAGCGTTAGGGTTCGCCGCTTCCGCGGCAAGCAATGCTTTTACTGCTTTGTCAAGATCCACGAAGAATGCTGTGTAGGCTTGTTCTTCGGAATCGAAAGCAACTTCAGCACCCTGTCCATACTTGGAATAAGGGTATGGCCCAAACACATCTACAAGCCTGTGTGCCGCGGCTACTTTAATGATAGTGGCAATCGCGTAGAGGTCGGGATATTTTGTTTCAAACCCTCTCTTATTCATCAACAACCAGTTATTCATCACCCCGTTGGTAGAAATATTCCATGAATTTGGCCACTGGTTTACCATGAAGTAAGTCATGGTGTTTTCATTATTAAGGAATGGGGTAGGTGATTCCAGGTAGCCAGCGTAAGATTCGGATTGCAGGTTTTGTTGCGTTTGTACGCCTGTTCCCGTGCTGACGATATTATTCATCATGGTAGGAAGCAAAAAGCCGCCTTCATTGGCATCCTGGAAAAGATCTGCATCAGAAATTAATTTGTCGTCCTGGTTCAAACCTTTAAAATCTTTCGTACATGATGTGATTAGAAAAATCATCATGCAGAAAAGAAATGTGTGATTGGTCTTTTTAATTATAAATTTCATTGCTGTGTTTTTAGTTGTTCAAATATTATAAACCTAGTCTTAGCGTTAGTCCCCAAGAAGTAGCAGATGGTGTTTGGAATGCTTCAAACCCCTGCGAGCCATTTCCTGTGCCGAGCGCAAGTTCCGGATCGAAGGGAGCTTTTTTATGGAAGAAAAACAGGTTTCTTCCTACCAGAGAAAGGTTCATATATTTTATGGCGTTCGCGACTTTAGGGAACGTGTAACCAAAGGTGAACTCTCTCAGTCGGACATTGGTGGAGCTGAATAAGTACTCAGATGTTGCCGCAGCGATGTCTGCGTTACCTGAAATGAATGTGTAATATTTTTCAGTGTCCATCATTTTTCCGTTTACCATCACGCCGCCGTTATCTCTTGCAATACCTGATCTTTTCGACAGGCCTTTAAAGTCCAGCCATTGTTCAGTTGAAGAAGATACCAGTCCACCGAAACGGCCATCAACCAGAAATGACAGGTTGAAGTTTTTGTAGGTAAAATGGTTGGTGATGTTTAGCAGGAAGTCTGGGTTTGCGTTTCCGAGGAACTGATCATTGTTTTTAGATAATACGGGCAGGCCTGTTGTAGCGTCAAATTTTTGAGCGCCTGTTTCATCGTACTGGTAAGATCTCCCGAACAAATCGTGATAGGAGCCATATTTTCTACCATTTAGAAGCGTGCTGCCGGGGCGGAGCAGGAAGAGGTTGGTTAAACGATTACCACTTTGTAAAACAAAACGATCCGATGTGAGCAAGGTGCTGAGTTCCCTGATCTCATTTTTGTTTTTAGAGAAGTTAGCGCCAGGTGTCCATCCCAATTTTCCAAACTGCAGTTTATAACTCGCAGAAGCTTCAATGCCTTTGTTCAGGATGGTGCCGCCATTGATCCAGAAGTTAGTTGATCCCGAACCTGCGGGTGCACCGATGCGGAACACCTGGTCGAAGGTTGTGGCGTTATAATAAGTCACGTTCAGGCTGAGCTTATCTTTAAAAAAGCGCAGCTCGGTACCAATCTCGTAGGAACGGGTACGTTCTGGTTTTAAGTCGATGGTATCCGTGCCACTGAAGAAAGGCAAGGCATCCCTGCCGTTAACGTTTTCGGTAGTTGAGAGGGAGTAGTTCGGATTTTTTTCAGATGCGTTAAATGGAAGACCACTACCAACTTCGGCATAAGATCCTCTTATTTTAGCGAACGATAGGATGTCACTTGGTTTTAATGTGTTTGTCAGCAGGTAGGCTAAACCAACGGAAGGGTAAAAGAATGGCTCGCTTACGCTGGAAGACCACTCGTTCCTTGCCGTTATATCTAGAAATACGGTTTCTTTAAAGCCGAGGGTGGCGGAGCCGAACACCGCGCGGGAGAGAGTTTTTGTATGACTTTCTGTAGATACAAAATTTCCTGTGAGTCCGTATGTTGAAAAATAATTCGGATAGGCAAGTGTGGTTTGAGCACCATCTGTTCCTGCATAAACTTCCCTGTAGGTATTAACTGTATTACTTGCTCCCAGAACGGCATTTAAGGAAAAGTTTTCGCCGAGATCCTTGGTGGCTGTTAATAACGCGTCAGAATATAACTGCTCTCCGCTGCCTACCCTTTTAGTATATGCGCCATTTGCCCCGATAGAGGTAGGATCTGATGTTGCACCAAATCTTCCTTCATTATCACTTGCATATTTATTGAAGGTGGATCTAACGGCAAGGTTCAGCCAGTTATTAACGTTCCATTTTACAGATGCATTGATGTTGGTACGATCGCCGAGGTTATCCCGCTGTATTCGGTTTTGTATCCAGTAGGGGTTTTGATTAGAGCTATGTTCATTCTTGATGTAAGGCCAGTTCTGTACATACATATTCCTGATGGGGCTCCATACCTGGTACTTGTCTTTGCCATACTTGGAAAAATCATCGCCGGTAGGGAAAAGATATAATCCAAACATGGGGCTGTTGTACCACTGAGATTCGTTTTGATTCTCTGTATTCGACTTGATATAGTTAATGGAAACATCCGCCACTATTTTGTTGTTGAACAATTGTGAGCTACCCCTTACGTTCAGGTTATGCCTGCCATAATCATAATTAGGAATCATGCTCTTAGCAGAGGTGTTGGCATAAGAAATATAAATACGCTGTGTTTCATTACCACTGCTAAGGGAAACACTGTTCAGGTAGTTCTCTCCTGTTCGGAAAAAATCTTTGATATGCGCGTCACTGCCATTGGTGATTTTTGGTCCCCAGCTATCGTTGACACCGGATACTGACACGCCTTTATATCCCATACCATAATTGGTTTGAACTTCTGGCAGTAACATGGGTTTATCGAAGGTAGCAGTGGAAGAAACATTAACGGAAGTGGTGCCCAGCTTTCCTCTCTTGGTGGTGATCATAATTACACCATTTGCTGCCTGGCTACCATACAACGCAGCAGCAGAGGCACCTTGCAGGATCTGCAGGCTTTCAATATCTTCAGAATTAAAATCGGAAAAACCGCCGATCGGAATTCCATCAACCACGTATAGTGGTTGGTTATTGCCATTAATTGATTTGTTGCCGCGCAAGATAATTCTTGGTGAAGTGCCGGGGCCACCACTTCCCTGGGTTACAAATACACCCGCTGCTTTACCTGCCAGCGCGTTTAATACATTGGGGTTTTTTACTTCATTTAGTTCTTCAGCGGAAACAGAGGTAGTAGCGTAGGTAAGGCTTTTTGCAGATCGTTGAATGCCGAGCGCTGTTACCACTACTTCCTGCATGTTACCTGTTCCCGGGGCGAGGGTAACGTCTATCTGCGAGCGCCCTTCTACTTTTATTGTTTGGGTTGCGAATCCGACGAAACTGAATACCAGGGACGCTTTAGCTGGGGCTGTTAAAGTGAAGTTACCCTGTGCGTCAGTGGTAGTGCCTTGTTTTGCACCGATAACATTGATGCTCACAGCAGAAAGTGCTTCGTTTTTGGGATCGGTTACCTTTCCTGTTATTCGAATGTTTTGAGCAAGCAGGTATGTTTGCCCCACCAGCAGTAAAAAGATAACTGCAAACAGATTTTTAATCATAATTTTTTTTGATTTTAGTTTTTTGAAAAAGAGAAGAAACTTTTTAGAATTAATTCCGGTGTGATTCAGGATAATGTACCTTCCTGTTCTTGCAATCTTCGGTTATTAAAAGATTGTCTCTCATACATAAGGAGTTCTAACGTGTTGAAACTTTTCAGCATACGCGAGGATGTTTGTGTTTTGGTTTTTAATGCCCGAGACGGGGTCTTTCTTGAAAGGTAAAAGATACTTCAACTTTTTAATTTATCACAATATTTGCGGAAATGATCTAAAAAAAACGGGATATTTTTTTTTTGATGCGTAAATTGAGTTATAATTTGTAGATCGAAATGGTCGCTACGAAGCGAATAATTCATTAACTTTGCTCATTACGATTTTTACAAGGGGCTGTATTGGTTTTGACAGCATAGATCTTTGAAGGTGTAAGCATGCAGTGCGTTGAGTGATCTGCACTTTAATCTGGAACACTCAAAACTCAAAAGGCGAAAATACATACGCCATGGCTGCCTAATTCATTGAATTAGCATACATTATATCCGAGGAAGCGGGCTGGCCCGTTGCCAAGCTCCTCCGATGAATCATAAAGAAAATGGGATAGCCTGGTTGGTCGCTGTGTTGACCAGGTGAAAACAAAGCAGATACGGAAACGGTTGGTTTGTCTTGCTCCGGCAGTTTCCCGACAACTAATGTGAGAATAAGCATGTAGAAAGCTTTTGGCGGATATGTTTGGACGAGGGTTCGACTCCCTCCAGCTCCACCTTAAAATATAATTTATTGATCATTAATACTTTAAGTTTCATGGTTCTTCCCGAATCTAACCTTTAAAGTGTCGGTAATCACCAAGTTGCAAAAATCTATTCCTACCCGTTAGTGTCTCCCGAGGGGGCAAATTCGGGGTCTCGGTTTCGGGATAAATATCAAATAAAATTGTCATTTGCACAATTAACAAACAGGACAAAGCATACTCACGCTGAACCCTTTATATCTAGTTATAATATTTTTGAAGGAAGAATAGGTCAAAAGGCAATGACGACTTCAAATCCGTATTGATGGTACTATAAATCCAAAGGGTTAGTCCGGAACAACCTGTTCAACTTCACGCCGGAAATTGGAGTATCGCTGGACAACTGATCATCAAATCCTCAGAAGCCACAATTTTCAAAACAGATCTTCCC
>JBBPYM010000068.1:0-9953 GCA_038199905.1 Chitinophagales bacterium
ATCACAAGCAATATTTTATCAATGCCTGAAGTGGCAGGCAATGCAGCCTGCCTTGTAGATCCCTTTAATGTTGATGATATCAGGAATGGTATTTTGAAAATAATCAACGATGAACCTTACCGCGAGGAGCTCATAAAGAACGGTCTCCAGAACTGCAAGCGTTTTGATCCACAAAAAATTGCCGACATGTATCTTGAATTATATTTACAATTAAGAGGCAGGGAGTAAATTAGCCCGCCGGACGAATGAAAAAATTACTCATTTTTGTAGATTGGTTTGTGCCAGGATATAAGGCAGGAGGACAAATCCGCTCATGCGCAAATCTTGCCTTTGCTTTACAAGATGTAATGGAGATCTTTGTTGTTACGACCGATCGTGATATGGGCGATGAAGAACCGTATCAAAATGTAAGAACAGACGGCTGGATTACAGAAAATAATATCCGCGTATTATATCTTTCGCCGCAAAAAAGAGGATTCAAATCTATACAGTCTATTATAAGATCGGTTAGACCGGATTGTATTTACCTCAACAGTATGTTCTCGTTCAGTTTTACACTGCTGCCAATTGAAGTTTGCCGCTATGATAATCTAAAAACAAAAATTATTCTTGCCCCCCGGGGTATGCTGCACAAAGGCGCGCTTCAATATAAAAATTTTAAAAAGAAGGTTTTTTTTCACGCGTTTAAAGTTCGCGGATTTCAGAAGAGAATTGATTTCCATGCCACCGATGTAACGGAAGAGACTGATATAAAAAAGATATTCGGTAGTAGGGTAAAGATTGAACACGTTAATGATTTTCCTGCCTCTCACCAACCACTACTTGAAACCAGGGATAAGCATAAAAATAACTTAAGCTGTCTGTTTGTATCAAGAGTATCACCAAAAAAAAATCTCTTGTTCTTGTTGTCTGTTTTGAAAGAGGTGAGATCGAATGTGTTGCTTTCAATTGCAGGCCCCATTGAAAGTAAGGAATATTGGCTCCAATGTGAAAAATTAATTCGCGAACTGCCGGAAAATATCAGAACCGAATATATTGGCCCGGTACCAAACCAGCAATTAACAGCGGTTTACAGGCTACATCATTTATTCTTTTTGCCAACCTTTGGTGAAAATTTCGGCCACGTAATCTTTGATGCCTTTTTGAATGGCCGCCCGGCTTTAATAAGCGACCATACACCCTGGAGAAGACTTAAAGACAGAAAGATAGGCTGGGATATCTCACTCCTTGAAAAAAAGCAGTTCATAGAGGCGGTTGAAGAGGCTGCCGGGTGGGGCCAGTCTGAATTTGATGAACAGTGTAGGGATAGCTGGAACTTTGCGCACCATTATTTGCATGGATCAGATCTTAAAAAGGAATACCTGCAACTATTCGGACAGTAATAAAAACTATGCAACAAAAGGTAGACATTAGCACCTATAATAATGATTGGTATAAAAAGATCATTAACGCATCCCGTTCAAAGCAATTGCTGTGGTATATCATAAACGTGTTGTTTTTTATCAATCCACTTAATTTCAGTAGCGGTCTGAAAATATGGCTATTAAGAAGATTTGGCGCAGTAATTGGCCATGGTGTGATTTTCAAACCGGGTGTCAATATCAAATATCCATGGTTACTAAAAGTGGGAAATTATTCCTGGATAGGCGAGAAGGTATGGATTGACAATCTTATTACTGTAACAATCGGCAGTAATGTGTGCCTTTCACAGGGAGCGATGCTGCTTACGGGTAATCACAACTATAAAAAGACAACCTTTGACTTGCTAGTTAGTAGTATTGAATTAGAAGATGGGGTTTGGATAGGGGCTAAATCAATCGTATGTCCAGGAGTTCAATGTGCCTCTCATGCTATACTAACAGCGATGTCTGTGGCTACAAGAAACCTGGAAGCATATAAAATTCACCAGGGTAATCCTGCCGTGGCAATTCGGGACCGCTTAATAGAACCAGTGATTCAGGGATAAGGCTCCTGTAGAATATTTAAAAATGAAGAAGGTTATTTTTGTCAATAAGTTCGGTCCGGCAAGTAATGCTATAACAGGTCGTAATGCAACAGAACTGGCAGATTTTTTATCTGATAACAATTTAGAGGTTACGTTTATTTGTTTGCAGGCCGATTACAAGCAGGCAAACAAAGCGCAGGATCATCATGGTTCAACTTATAAGGTCCGGGAACTGAGATCTTTTTACAAGGGCAATTCGCCGCTGCTTCGTTTAATTAATAGTTTGTTTGATGGTTTTCGTTTGTGGCTTACGTCAGTTACTAGAAAATGTGATGCCGTAATTGTTATGACTGATCCGCCATTATTATTTTTCTGGTTCCAGTTATTCAGATCATTTTCAAAGCGCAGGTTGTTCTACTGGACAATGGACCTCTATCCCGAAGCGTTTGTTGCTGCTAAGTTGATTAGTGAAAGCAATATCATATATAAATTTCTTCATAAAATAATATATGGAAAACCACCTGATTTGACGATCGTGCTGGGAAACAAGCAACTCAGCTACCTGCAGTCTAAGTTTAAACATGCCATTCCAAATGTTGTAATTCCTTGCGGCGTGGTTGAAGCAACAGGTACTGCGCTTGACAGAAATAAAAACAACAATAATATTAATGGCAAAATTACGTTTGGGTATGGAGGGAATGTCGGCGAGGCGCATGATGCGGATTTTTTAATTTTACTTATTCAACAGCTTGATCCTGAAAAACACGAGATGATCGTGAGTTTATATGGTTCCAAAGCCCAATACGTAAAAGACAGTATCATGCTTAACAAAAGTGTAATGTTTAAGGAGTATCTGAGCCAGGTCGATATTTCTTCCATAGATATTAATGTGGCCACTTTGTTGCCGCAATGGCATCACATATGTGTTCCCTCAAAAGCAGTTACAGCAATATGTTGTGGCAGTGCATTATTACTAAATGCGACGAAGGATTCCGATGCCTGGGATATGTTTGAGGGTGGCTCATGGCTGATTGAGTCGGGCGGAGATTATTCAACTGAGATCAAAGACTATTTATCCACATTAAGCATGGAATCAATTGATAGTAGGAAAATGAAAACGAACGGATTAGCAGCAGTACAGCTCAACAATAAACACGAAGCGTTCAGTTCTGTTAAATCGATGATACAAAATATCTAAATTTGCGTAAATTATTAATTTTCATACATATCTGATTTATTGTTTTTTCTCTCAAAAGCAATAAAAGGATGCTTGGCTCATTATATAAATATACTATACATATAATCAGTTAAAAAACTTAAAAACAAACAATACAAATGTCAAAAGTTGCATTAGTAACCGGCGTTACCGGTCAGGATGGTGCCTATTTAACAGACCTTTTATTGAAAAAAGGTTACATGGTACATGGTATAAAAAGAAGAAGTTCTTTGTTCAATACAGATCGTATTGACCATCTTTACCAGGATCCCCACGAAAAAGATGTTCATTTCAAATTACATTACGGGGATCTCACAGATTCTACCAACCTGATTCGAATCATCCAGGAAGTTCAACCAGATGAAATTTACAATCTTGCCGCAATGAGTCATGTGGCTGTAAGTTTCGAAACGCCGGAATATACTGCAAATGCAGATGGAATTGGCACACTAAGAATATTAGAAGCAGTGCGGTTGCTCGGGTTGATTAAAAAGACCAAAGTATACCAGGCATCAACTTCCGAATTATATGGTCTGGTTCAGGAAGTACCGCAGTCAGAAAAAACACCTTTTTACCCCCGTTCACCTTATGCCGTAGCAAAAATGTATGCCTACTGGATTACTGTGAATTACAGGGAAGCTTATAATATGTTCGCAGTAAATGGAATTCTTTTTAACCACGAATCGCCATTAAGAGGTGAAACTTTCGTTACCAGGAAAATTACTCGCGGCGTTGCTAAAATAGCAATGGGCATGCAGGATAAAATATTCCTTGGCAACCTGGATGCAAAGCGCGACTGGGGTCATGCAAAGGACTATGTTGAAGCAATGTGGCTAATACTTCAGCAGGAAGTTGCTGAAGATTACGTTATTGCAACTGGTGTAACAACCCCTGTGCGCGAATTTGTTCGTATGGCATTTCAGGAAGTAGGCATAGAATTAAAATTCAAAGGCAATGAAGCAAAAGAAATTGGTGTGGTGGTGTCATGCTCAAACCCGATTTACCAGCTTGAAATCGGCAAAGAAGTTGTTGCCGTAGATGCCCGCTATTACAGGCCTACAGAAGTTGACCTGCTAATAGGAGATCCAACCAAGTCCAATACAAAACTCGGCTGGATACCTAAGTATGACCTGCCAATGCTTGTAAAGGAAATGGTGGAAGCTGACCTGGAACTGTTTACTAAAGAGAAACTATTACGTGAAGCCGGTTTCAGAATTAAAAACCAGTTTGAATAATAATCTAAGACCAGGTAACTCCAGGTGTTAAAACGTGAAATGGTTTAAGGCTATTTGGATCAACCCGGGCAACTGTTGCAGTTATGCAATAATTGACGGGCAAATCGATCCCGGAACAGCGTTAGTCCATTTCGCGTTTATGTAGTTTCTGCCGCGGCAGGAGAATACACTATTTGCTGCCTGTTTACCAATTCTAAAAATTACCAATGAATAAAGATGATAAGATTTATATAGCCGGCCATCGCGGGATGGTGGGGTCTGCTATAGTAAGAAAACTTGAATCGGAGGGTTATACAAATTTAGTCCTCAGAACTTCGAAAGAGCTGGATCTGCGCTCGCAATCAGCTACCGACGATTTTTTTGCAGCCGAGAAACCTGCTTATGTGATACTTGCAGCCGCGAAAGTTGGCGGCATCGTATCTAATGATACCTACAGGGCGGATTTCATGTATGACAACCTGATGATCCAGAATAATATTATCCATGCATCTTATGTAAATAAGGTGAAGAAATTATTATTCCTCGGCTCTTCCTGCATATATCCGAGACTTGCACCGCAGCCGCTAAAAGAAGAATACCTGCTTACAGGTCTGCTCGAGCAGACAAACGAGCCCTATGCCATCGCGAAAATCGCTGGCATCAAGATGTGTGAAGCTTACCGGGATCAGTATGGGTGTAATTACATCTCTGTTATGCCGACAAACCTTTATGGTCCAAATGATAATTACGATCTGAAAAATTCCCACGTTTTGCCGGCATTGATCAGGAAGATTCATGAAGCTAAAATCAGCAATGCACCTTCGGTAGTAATCTGGGGAACGGGTACACCGATGCGGGAATTTTTGCATGCGGACGACCTCGCAGACGCTTGTTATTACCTCATTCAGAACTATGATGAACCTGAATTTGTAAATGTTGGCGTGGGTGAGGACATAGCCATCAAAGACCTGGCGGCGCTTATCAAAAAGATTGTTGGTTATGATGGAACCATTGACCATGATCTCTCCAAACCAGATGGTACGCCCCGTAAACTAATGGACGTTAGTAAATTAACAGGTTTGGGATGGAAAGCCAAAACTAGCCTGGAAGATGGTATTAGAAAAGTATACGAAGATTTTGTAGCTGGCAGGGCATAATATCACATTCGTTTTAAACGTTCAAATTGGGAGACAGGGTGACATCCTGTGGCAGGAAATTTCCTGTCCATGCGGTGGTATCCTGTCTCCGTTGTTTATAGTATCTTTACGCTTAATTTTACTAACTATACACCTTGGACTTTTTTGAAATTTTTAGGAAAAAGAAAACATTAGCTGATCTCAGTGGGCTCTACACCGATATGCATTCTCATCTGTTGCCGGGTATTGATGATGGGTCTCCGGATGTGGAGACATCAATCATCCTGATAAAGGGATTAATGGAACTTGGCTACAAGAAATTCATCACTACGCCTCATATAATGTGGGATATTTACCAGAATACCCATGACACCATCAAAGCTGCTCATACCGTCTTAAAAAACGAGCTAAAGAAAGAAAAGATTAAAGTGCATGTAAAGGCGGCTGCCGAATATTTCCTTGATGATCATTTCGATCAGTTACTCGATCACAGCACACCACTGTTGACCATCCATAACAACTTGGTTCTCATCGAGTTTTCGTTTGTTAATTCACCATTTGATCTGAAAGAAAAACTTTTTAAAATGCAGGTTAGCGGCTATCAGCCCGTTTTAGCGCATCCTGAGCGCTACCTGTATCTCAAGCATAACAAAGAATTGTTTGATACGCTTAAAGATGCTGGCTGTCTTTTCCAACTAAACCTCCTCTCCCTTAGCAATTATTATGGAAAAGCATCCAATGAACTTGCTCACTATCTCATCAAAAAAAATTACGTCGACCTTTTAGGCACCGATCTTCACCATGCGCGCCACCTGGACGCACTCAAATATTCAGGTTCCACAATGGATACCATCAACCGCCTGCTCGATTCAGGCAAGATTCTCAACCCAACATTTTAGGCTAACAAAGAGGGTTAAACGGTTCTAATTCTTTAATAGAAGCGTTTAGCTACCCGCTCAGGTTGTCTTCGTGTCCCTTGTGCCTCCCTTGTGCTCCTTGTGGTTAAAAAAAGCCTGCACGCCTACGGCCTATGCATTATTATTACTTTAAAACTATTGCGGAAGGCTATAAATGCATAGAGTTTTTTTAACCACCAGGAACACAAAGAAGGCACAAAGAGCACAAGGGCCTTTTAACTGTTTTGGAAAATGCTTCTTACAATCAACCGCCTGCTCGATTCAGGCAAAATTCTCAATCCAACATTTTAGGCTAAGCAGGAGGTTTCAACCGTGCTAATTCTTTCAATAGAAGCCTTTACCTCCCACTCAGGTTGTCTTCGTGTCCCTTGTGCCTTCTTTGTGCTCCTTGTGGTTAAAAAAAAGCCTGCACCTCGACGGCTATGAATTATTATTACTCAAAAACTATTGAGGAAGACTAAAAATGCAAAGAGTTTTTTTAACCACAAGGAACACAAAGAAGGCACGAAGGGCACAAAGGCCTTTTGACTGTTTTGGGAAATGTTTAGTTAATAGAAGCGTTGACCTGACTATCAACTATCTCCGTACGTTTCCGATTAATTTCCCCCATTAACTGGTTATCCTTTTCATCACACAAAGCCCCTATCGTTAAACAAAACTTCCATATCATTCCCGCTTTTTAAACATTACCCTCAATTTCCTGTTTAATTATAATTAGTAATTATTAATCAAAAAACTATTTCGTAAAAAATTGTAATTATTTCATGAATGCTTTTACAATAAAAGACCTGGAAAATTTATCGGGAATCAAAGCGCACACCATTCGTATATGGGAGCAACGATATTCCTTTCTTAAACCACAGCGAACAGGTACCAATATCCGGTATTACAGTAACGATGAGTTGAAAACAGTGTTGAATATTGCCCTGCTTAATAAATATGGGTATAAAATTTCGCACATTGATAAAATGAAGCCCGAGGAGTTGAGGGATAAAATCATTACCCTTTCTAACAACCAGGCTCAGCAGGAAAGAATGATCAATGAACTGGTTCAGTTTATGGTTGACCTGGATATGGACAAGTTCGAGACAATGCTGGATAATTTTATCGCTGCCAGGGGCATTGATAAGGCTATCACCCAACTGGTTTTTCCTTTCCTGGAGAAAATTGGCATTTTGTGGCTTACCAATCATATCAATCCTGCACAGGAACACCTGATAACCAATATTATAAGACAAAAATTGATTGTTGGCATAGAGGGGGCGTTTACGCACTTTCAAAGCCCAAAAACAGTGCTTTTGTTTCTTCCTGAGGGAGAACATCATGAATTGGGTTTATTATACATGTATTATCTCCTTAAGAACAGGGGCATCAAAATTCTTTACCTGGGCGCCAATGTTCCCTTTAAAGATGTGGCTTTCGTCGCTGAAATTAAAAAACCGGACTATATATATACTCACCTCACTTCTGTAGCCAATACGTTCAGTTTTGATAAATTTATCAATAATGTGCAGGGAAAACTTCAGCCATTTAACCTCGTAGTCTCAGGCCAGGTTACCCAACATTATAAGAAGAAGGTTCCATCATTTGTCACCTGTTGCCGTTCAATGCACGAGGTTTTGGACTTTGTGTCAGGACTTTAATCGGTGGTCCGATTTTTATGATACATTATTATACTCAATAATTTTCATTGCCTTGTTTCACCATTTAACATTTAATTTTAAACAAAAAATTGGGAATTGTTCCAAATTGTGTTTAATTTTGGGTATGGTTTAATTAAACAGTTAATTTATGTCATCAATAGAATTCAACCAATTACTAGTAAACAATGCAGAGTTTTTGAAACCTTTTGCAATTACCCTTACAAGAGACAATGAAGCCGCGCAGGATCTGTACCAGGAAACACTTTACCGGGCACTAGCAAATAAAGATAAATACAATGTTGGAACTAATATTAAGGCGTGGTTATATACAATCATGCGTAATATTTTTATCAACAATTACCGGAGGAGAGCAAAGCAGAATACAATTTTCGACAGCACACCCAACGATTTCTTACTTAATTACAACCAGGCTGTTGAGACAAATGTAGCTGAAAGCAACCTGAAATTGAAAGATATCAACATCGCTATTCATGGTCTGCCAGAGATATTCAGGAATCCATTCCTGTTATACTTCGATGGTTATAAATATCACGAAATAGCTGATATTCTGAAAGAGCCATTAGGTACAATAAAGAGCCGCATACATTTTGCCCGTAAATTGTTAAAGGCGCAAATACAACGCTTTTGATTATGAATAAGACAGTTTAAAAATGGTTTGCTGATCAACGGCAAACCATTTTTTTTTGTAGCATTGTAATTTTTTATCAGCAAATTAGTGGAAGTGCAAAAAAGAGTTGTAATTATAGGTGCCGGCTTTGCAGGCTTATCAGCAGCATCCTTTCTGGCGAAAGCCGGTTGGGAAGTTCATGTTATAGAAAAACATTCAACAGCAGGGGGTAGGGCGAGACAGTTTTCAGCAAGTGGTTTTATGTTTGACATGGGGCCGAGCTGGTATTGGATGCCTGATATTTTTGAGCGATACTTTAAGCAGTTCGGCAAAGATGTGAGCGACTATTACACCCTGGAAAGATTGGATCCGTCTTACCGTGTATATTGGGACGAGGGCTTGACAGATCTGCCGGCTGGTATTAACGCCATTCAAAATCTTTTCGAAAAATTAGAGCCAGGCGCCGGTAAAAAGTTGACTTCTTTTTTAGCGGAAGCAAAATACAAATACGAAGTAGGCATGCGCAAGCTCGTATTTAAACCTGGGCAATCAATTACGGAGTTTATCAACTGGGATGTAATAAGCGGGGTATTTAAATTAGATGTTTTCACATCGATGAAAAAACATGTGTCTAAATACTTTAAAGATTCCAGGATCAGGCAAATACTGGAATTCCCGGTTTTGTTTTTAGGGGCATTGCCGGAAAAAACACCGGCTTTATATAGCCTGATGAATTATGCTGACATGGCTGGAGGCACATGGTATCCCAGCGGCGGGATGTATAGCATAGTTAAAGCGATGTACGACCTGGCAGTTGAGCTCGGTGTGCAGTTTCATTTCAATGAAGAAGTAAAAGATATTTCAGTACAGGGCAGTCTTGCTTCGGTTATCCATACCAGGTACTTCCCGGTAAATAACGGACCAGATGATCCTGAGCACTATCTTCTCAGGGAATACAGAGCCAACGTGATTATTGGCGCGGCAGACTACCATTTTATAGAGACTTCTTTGTTGCCGGAAAGCGCCCGGTCATACAGCCCAAAGTACTGGGATGAAAAAGTGATGGCTCCATCCTGCTTAATATATTATGTAGGACTGAATAAACGGCTGCCAGGCATTCTTCATCACTCACTCTTTTTTGATGTGCCTTTTGAGGAGCATGCGCAGTCTATTTATACTACGAAGCAATGGCCAGACAACCCGCTGTTTTACGTGAGTGCCACTTCAGTTACTGATGAAACGGTGGCTCCGGCG
>JBBPYM010000069.1:0-7055 GCA_038199905.1 Chitinophagales bacterium
AGACACCCTTGAGGATTCAGTTTCGCAGGCGAAAAGCCTCGCAGAAGATCTCCAAAGTCAAAACATCGGTTATGCCTACCCGGTACTAACAGGTTCGGATGTTAATAAAGCTTGGGATGTAAGAAAGAGTGGTCTGGGCCTGCTTCGTAATATGCCAGGTGACAGTCAGCCGGTGAACCTGATTGAGGACTGTGCAGTATCGGTTGCCGACCTACCCGAATATGTAAACGACGTTTCCGCGATGCTTAAAAAGCATGGCGTAGAGGCTTCCTATTATGCGCATGCCGGTGCCGGCGAACTGCATATAGAACCGATGCTGAACCTGAAAACAGAAACTGGTAAAAAATTGTTCAGGCAGATACTAACAGATACGGTTGAACTGCTGAAAAAATACAATGGCTCCTTAAGTGGTGAACACGGTGATGGCAGGTTAAGGGGCGAATTTATCCCAGAACTTATGGGCCCGGAAATTTATGCAATGTTCCGGGAGGTAAAAGAAATCTTTGATCCAACCCATGTTTTCAACGCAGGTAAGATTGTAGATACGCCACCTATGGACCAATCCCTGCGGTATGCACCCGGACAAGAACGAGATCCTACATCTACCATCTTCGGCTTCAGGCAGGAACAAAATATTCTCAGGCTGGCGGAAAAATGCTCAGGATCCGGTGACTGCAGAAAAACAGTATTGTCTGGCGGCACCATGTGCCCGAGTTATATGGCCACACGCCAGGAAAAAGACACCACACGTGCAAGGGCAAACATCCTGAGAGATTTTCTAACTAATTCAAACAAAGAGAACCGCTTCGATCATAAAGAAATCAGAGAAGTGATGGACCTCTGCCTGAGTTGCAAGGGTTGTAAGTCTGAGTGCCCGTCTGGCGTTGACATCGCAAAGATGAAAGCGGAGTTCCTGCAACATTATTACGATGCAAACGGCACGCCTATGCGCGCGAAAATGATCGGAAATATATCGCGCCTGAATGCTATCGCGTCACATGTGCCTTCGATCTACAATTTCCTGATAACAAATAAATTCAGTTCCAGTATCGCCAAAAAGATGATGGGTTTTGCCCAACAGCGCCCCCTGCCAGCCCTACATGCCGTTACCTTTTTACACTGGTACAAAAATTGGAAACTAAATCGTCAGCCATTTGCTAACGAAAAGAAGATACTTTTTTTCGCGGACGAATTCACCAACTACAACGACGTCCAGACAGGCATCAACTTCGTGTTACTGTTTACGGCCCTGGGTTACCAGGTTGAGGTGCCGGAGCATGTTGAAAGCGGCAGGGCCTCTCTTTCAAAAGGGCTGGTAAGAAACGCGCAAAAGATTGCCATCAAAAATGTAACCTTATTGTCAGAAGCTGTAGCAGGCGGAATTCCGCTTGTAGGAGTGGAACCAAGCGCGATTCTTACGCTCCGCGATGAATACCTCGACCTTGTGCCTGAGGAACTTATCGATAATGCAAAACTGCTCGCTGCCAATACTTTTTACGTGGATGAGTTTTTTGCGGCGGAGATGAGTAAAGGCAATATCAACAGTAACCGGTTCACCCAGGAAAAAAGAAATATCAAAGTACATGGTCATTGTCACCAGAAAGTTTTATCACATGTATCTGCCACGGTTAACATGTTATCTTTACCGGCAAACTTCACAGTGGATGTTATTCCCTCTGGTTGTTGCGGTATGGCTGGTTCATTCGGATATGAAGCGGAGCACTACGAGGTGTCCATGAAAATCGGTGAGCTCGTTTTATTTCCTGCTGTAAGGGAGTTACCGGAAGACACGCTGATAGCAGCCCCGGGTACATCCTGCCGTCACCAGATAAAAGATGGCACAGGCAAAAAGGCGCAGCACCCCGTAGATATCATGTGGGAGGCACTGATAAAATAATAACTTCTTTAAGAGAAAATAACCTTCCATTTTAAGAGATTTTCTTAACCGCAAAGTACGCAAAGAGGAAGCGCAAAGGGCCGCAAAGCTTATTCTTCGCGTTCCTCCTGCGCTTCCTCTTTGCGTACTTTGCGGTTAAAAAAAGCCGGATCTACTTGCTTCCAAGCACCCGCTTAACCTCCTCAAAAAACACCGGCACCTTAACCTTCGGGTCGCCCGCACCCAAGGTTTCTATCGGCAGATAACCACGATAAGAAGAAGATTTAATTATTTGCAATACCTTTTCAAGATTAGTTTTTACCTCAACACCATTTAGGTACATATTTTCCTTGATCTGCCAATTCACAGCATAAGGCAGCGTCTGCTCAATTTGTTTGTATGGATCTCCCGAACGATAACTACCAATGTCGAGCACGAGGCCGAACCATTCGCTGTTCACTTTTTTAATAATCGTTTCAGCCTCGTCGGCCGTCTTTATGAAGTCGTTATGGTTTTGCACCGCCACAATCACCCCATGTTTCTTACCATGTTCCACACATTCCCGGAAATCTTTCACCATCCAGTCGGCGACCTGTTCCCAACTGAAACCTTTTGGATGCTGCACGCCGGAAAAAATTCTTATCACCGGTGCACCCAATTTTGCTGCGACTTCAATCCAGTTCATGACATGTTTGATGTCAGCCTTTCTTTTGCTGGCATCCGGATCAGTAAAATCATTACGAACACCGGTACCGCTAATATCAAGCCCGAGCAAAAACGCTTTGCGTTTGAGTTTGAAAATAAAGTCATCAGTAGGAACAGCGGGGTAACCCGGGAAATAATATCCTGTTAGATCTACTGCGTCAAAACCGGTATCTGCGCAAAATTCAAGCAGGTCGTCCAGGTTCATTGCCGACTTTTTGAGTGGATCATTAAAAGAATAAGCATTCAAACTGATTTTCAATTTCGATGACTTATCGAATTGCTTAACATGCTGCTTAGCAGTAGCATCCTCATTCTTTGATAATAGTAATGCTGTCGTAGCCGCGGGTAAGGTTACCAGTGATTTCAGAAAACGCCGGCGCAATAATGATTGTTTCATATGGATCGTTTGAACGTTGGTAAGCGCGAAGCAAGTATAAAAATGGTTGGTTTAACTCCTGTTCAGTTGTTGCCAGATAATATCGTAGACTGCTGTTGCAGGAATGGCACTTTTTTCCTGTTTGTGTTCGGTAATTAAAACCGGGTGATAGGCTGAAGGATTGGAGATGCTGCCATGCGAACCCTTAATCAGCGTGGCATCCAGCGGTATCACATCCATAACATAGCGGAAGCCGGCTTTTTTGCGCAGCAACTTATAACCGGCCCGCGCCTTTGAAGTCATAAACATTTCTACAGGATCATAACCCGGCTTTTTATGAATGTCAACAACGCGTGCATAGTCCGGCGCCACGGCATCATCTAACCAGAAATAATACGTGAACCAACTTTTCTCATCAGCCATTAATACAAAGTCTCCTGCTCTTTCGTGATCTATATGGTAGTCTGACTGCATTCTTCGGTCAAGGACCAACGTTATACCAGGCACTGTTTTAAGCAGCGCGCTGACTTTCTCCGTTACGGAAGGATCATTAACATACACATGTGCCACCTGGTGATCAGCCACTACAAAAGCTTTGGAGGCACCGGGGTCTAGAAGTTCCAGCCCGCGTTCAATCCGAACTTCTAACAGACCGTGTTGTCTGAATAGCCGGTTGAGATGTATTGGATTATTTACCGGCGCGATGCCGTATTCAGACAACAGGATAACGGCCGCTCCTTTCTGGTGGTAAAAATTTACAAGTTGCTCAACAACCTTGTCCACTTCACCCAACTCTTTGGAAATTTTTGTGAGATCGGGGCCGTGCTTCTGCAGGCAGTAATCAAGATGTGGGAGGTAGATAAGCGTTAAAGTAGCATCATAACGGTCGTCAGTATACATAGACGCATCCGCTATCCATTGGGTTGATTTTATATTGGCACCAGGGCCCCAAAACTGGAACAAGGGGAACTGTCCCAGCTTTTGTTGCAGTTCATCACGCAGGCTTGCAGGATGCGCGTAACAGTCTGGCGTCTTGCGGCCGTCGGCAAGGTAGTTGGGCCGCGGCGTAACCGAATAGTCTGCCGTGAGGTACATGTTATACCACCAGAACATGTTCGCACAGGTAAATGAAGGATCTTCGAGCTTCGCCCGATCCCATATCTTTTCACCCTGTACCAGTTTATTTGACTGTTTCCAGAATTTCACTTCACAGTCTTCGCGATCGTACCAACCGTTGCCAACGATACCATGACTTGCGGGCCACTTGCCTGTTAAATAGTTTGACTGCATAGAAGTGGTAACTGCGGGCAAAGCCGGCGTTATCGTGGTCAGACTGCGCGCCGAAAGATATTTCTCAATAAAAGGAGTATGAGCTCCAATGACTGAAGCAGACAAACCCACGATATCAATAACAACTGTTTTTTTCATAAAATAGTAAAAATCAACCACAGAGGTTTGCGCCGTGGTTAAAAAATCTATAAACCAGTGAATTAAATATCAAGCTTACCCACCACCCACTCCAACTCCCTGATAATCGACTGCTGAATCGGAACCTTCAGTTCATCAGACAATACTTCCCACGTGTAAGTCTCCACTTCAAGGTGAGGTGTTATCATGCCCGCTTTTTGCAATTCAAGTACTTCAATTATGTCATCCTGTGTAGATTGCAACACGCCAAAATCCTTCTCAAAAACCGGCACATGAAAATGTGCCCGCCATTCGGTTACAGTGTCATTAGCCGCATCAAGCAAAGCTTCCGGCAGATCACGGTAACGCAATAATTCGTTGTTAACGGTACGTGCCACTACCTGGTGAAGGTATACCGGTTCGTTAAATTGTTCAAAAGCGGCAGCTTTTACTGCTCTCAATTCCGTATCATTATCCATCCTGGTTTTTAAAGCAGCACTAACCTGGATCTTTCCAACCTTTATACCCCTTTCCTCTAGTTTTGCAAACATCTCCGCATGCGGTTCATAACTTATTGCAAAATGACATACATCATAACAGATACGCACATGCGCTTTTATCAACGATGCGGCTTCATCTGTTGATATGGAGAACAAGCCTGAAAAAATTTCCGTTCCTGTCGGCAGTAAGTGATGCTCGTACCAGTCAATAAATTCCTTACCGTTCTCAATCAATCCATCGGGTTCAGGCTCAATATCCAAGTGCAGCATTTTGCCTGTTGAACGTTGAATTTTTACCAGGTGTTCTGTGAGTTTCAGGATGTTTAATGTGGCCGCCTCTTTGGCGCTCCGGACGTCATCTGGCCAATGGAACCAGTATTTATAGCTTAATGGCGATGTTGAAACACCACCATCCATACCTGCTGGTAATAAAACAGAAAGTATATCGAATAAGCGGGTTGTATAACTGAGCCTGTCGTTGGTTGTCCAGTCCGGCGCATGCACCTGGTCCTTCACACGAGTCTGGTGAAAGTCACCATACGGGAAACCATTCATTGTAAAAACATACGCGTTGTTGGCAATCAGCCACTGCTGAAACATTTCGAGGTTTGCTGCTTTCGCGAGTTCAAGGCTTGCCTTGTTCGACAATCTTAGTCCTAACCCCATTGGTTTTCCTGGGGCAAGTTGTTGCCTGATACCGGGGAAGTTCTGTTTAAGCGCTGCGAAATGATCGTCCCAGCTCTCGCCTGAATGTATATTTGTACAATATGTTAAATGACCTAAATTTGTTTTCATCTTTAAATTTTTATATCCTACCGGTTTCTTAGCTTGTTTGCCGCTTGTATTAACAAGTTTTTATCTATCTCATGAACTTCTTCTCCAACTCCGAGGTCCTTAAGCAGCATGATGGTTAATTGCCCGCCAAGGTGTTCCTGGAACTCCTGCAAGCCAGTAACAATGGGACTGTTTGCTGCTTCCACCTGCATCATGGGATGAAATATTGCAAAACCAAGTGTTTGTAATAAAATCACGATCCGTTCATAATCCGCTTCCGCCAGTCGACCTGAGAGGCAGGAATACAAACTATCGAGCGCGATTCCCATGGCCACTGCTTCTCCGTGAGTGACCTCGAAATTTGTAAGTTGCTCCAGTTTGTGCGCGCTCCAGTGACCGAAATCCAGGGGCCGCGAAGAGCCGGACTCAAACGGGTCACCACTGGAAATATGATTCATATGCATTTCTGCGCAACGCCTGATAAGGTATTGCATGGCCAGCTTGTCGCGCTTCACGAGTGCAGTAGCATGTTGCTCTATCCACTCAAAAAAGACCCTGTCTTTTATTAGCGCAACTTTTATAGCTTCCGAAATACCAGAACGCCAGTCGCGGTCATTCAAGGTAGTTAAAAAATGATAATCATTGAACACAGCCACTGGCGGGGCGAAGCTGCCCAGGAAGTTCTTTTTGTTTTTATAATTGACGGAGTTTTTTACACCTACCCCTGAATCATTCTGTGATAAAACCGTTGTGGGGATACGGATATGCTTTATCCCGCGATGAGATACTGCCGCGGCAAAACCAACCAGGTCCAGAATAGATCCGCCGCCAATGGCCGCGATGTAAGAATGACGGTCAATGCCATAATCGTTCACTGCATCCACGATGCGGGTATAATAAGACGGCTCATTCTTCGCGATCTCACCCCCCGGAATTATCAGCACATCATCAATAACAGTAACTGCCTGGTATTCCAGGAAATACAATTTTACCTGGTCCAGCAGGCCGGGGTGATGCAATGCTACATTTGCATCCACGACAAACATAATCTTACGCATCTCCCCTTCTACCTGGCTGCTTACCAAAAAGTCATTGAGTACTGGATTGGAGACATCAAAGAGCATATCGGTAAAAAACACGCGGTATTCGAATTTAACACTAAACGATTGTTGTAGATAGTTCATAAGCGAATAATTGGGGCGAGCTATCAGCGATCAGCTATCAGCTATCAGCTATCAGCTATCAGCTATCAGCTATCAGCTATCAGCCTTCGGCTATCAGCTATCAGCCTTCGGCTTTCTTTTGCGCCCAAGACATTAAAAGATATATGTTATGTTAACTAATTATATTCCCATTTTATCAAATCAATCGATCATTATCCTCCTACGACGGCTGATAGCTGATAGCTGATAGCTGA
>JBBPYM010000070.1:0-19381 GCA_038199905.1 Chitinophagales bacterium
AAAACTCGAGCAATCTGTAGCTTCTCAACATCTTGCAATTATGCGTCGGGCAGGGATTGTAAAAACGGAAAGGGACAAAAAGTTTGTCTACTATCGGTTGAACTATGACAGGATTGCCCAAATTGATAAATCTATCAAGGAATTGCTTTAAAGCAGAGCGAGTTTGCTATATATTTTTATCTTCTCCTGCCGTTGTAAACTCTACTTATATGTGGTGCTTAAACTCTCTTGTTAAGTTACCCAGATTTTTGATACATTCGCAACCGGGTAATCCTTACCTCTTAAAACATCAATTATGAAACCGTCAATAATCAAGTTAAACCTGGCAGGTACTACCGTGCATGTTAATACAAATAACATCATTTATTATTATGCGAAAAAGTCAGAAAATGGCCTGGTAGTCACAGTGATGTACCTCTCCAAAGGCTGGGGTATCGAAATTTCTGAAACACCTGCTGAAATAGACGCATTACTCGGCGGGTCACTGTAAGCAATTATCAGTGAGCGCTTTTTTCCTTTTGCTGTTTCAGGTGCATTACCGCCCTGTTATTATCTATTATTCGGTAAATGGCACTAGCATTTCTTGATGAAACCGTGGCATCTGATGTCGCATTCATCACATAATCCAGTAGTTGATCGAGTGTGGTAGTTGCTACATGTAAGCGCATATCGGAACTTGTATAGTAAATATGTATGCTGCCATCCTCTGCCATTACCCACCCGTTGGACGTTATTATGTCCGGGCCAATGCCACCATTTTCGTCGCTTCCCCGTGACATAAAATTTCCCACCGGGGTATAAATAATATCCGCCGGCGCTTTGAGATCGCTCATAAAAATATACAGTGCGCTAGGTTGTCCGGCCGCCGTTTTACTGATTACATGCGCAAGGTGTAACCAGCCATACTGCGTTTTTAGCGGGGCCGGACCTGCCAGGTTTGCAGGTGAATTCAGCGTTTGCATTGCCGCTTCAATTATTTCCACATTGGCAGTTGTATCGCTTAACCCAAACTTAACTTCACTTCCGCCAGTGTCGTCAACAGGAAAAAAATAAAAGCCATATTTTCCATTTATTAATTCAGGGTGCAGTACTATATCTTGATGATCTGGATGATCTATGCTAAAGTCGGGGAGACGTTCCCAGTTTTTTAAATCCTTTGTACGGCTTATGCAATATTGGCACTTCATCAGTGGCTGATCGTCCTGCTGATGATTAGCTGCCTGGTTGTCTTTTGCAAAAATGATGTAATACCAACCGTCCTCATGCTTCATGATTCGCGTTCCAAGATTTTCGTTTTCCGCCTCAGTTGCTTCGTGGATAGTTAGTGGATATTCCCAACATTCGAAATTATCAATACCATTGGCGCTTTCCGCCACAGCGAAAAATGAGTGCCCATCACTCCCTATCATTTTTGCTAAGACAATATATTTACCGTTTAATTTAATGGCACCAGCACTCACTATTCCGTTTATAGCGAACCTTTCCATCAAATAGGGATTTGTTTCATAGTTCATATCATACCGCCAAAAAACAGGTGTATGCTGAACAGTCAACACCGCATAGACATAACGGTTATATACCCCATTTCCCGACTCCTGTTTTTTATTATGCTTTAGTATCAATTCTTTGTGTGAAGACTGAAGCAATTGCAGGCGTTTTTCAAATCTGGTTCGCATGTTATGGTATTTACTTTATAAATTGTCTCCGCGTGAATATTTATTACAACCCCGGTGGCAGCGCTTGTTGAATTTCTTCATTTCGCATCCTGTAAGCGTTCATGGCTGTTTTGCCTAGCTTCTTAATGAGCTGATAGTTAACAACCGCACCAACCGGCGCGCCAATAACGGGGATAAGCTGCACCAATTTTGCAAGATCTATGTAGTCCCGGTATTCCTGCTGAAAAGTTCTCCAGTCGAATTGGTTGATATCATCCGGTAGATTTTTATGCTCTGTCTGCCAGTGTAAAATTCGCTGGTACACTTCACGTCTTTTTTCAGCACTCGAAAATGCCAGTTGAAATATATATAGGATGTACACCCGTTCTTTATAGTCTTTAACAGGAAACCCATAAATTGAGGCAATTTCAAACAACAATTTTAGTTTTATTCCAAGCAGGAGGGGGAAGTCCACAAGTCCCAATAAAATTCCTCCTGCGCCCGTTATACCACCTTCCGCAGCAGCCGTTTTTTTATAGAAATTTATCCTTTCCTGTACGATAGCTTCCCTGATTTCAAGGTTATCTTCCAAGGGCTGATTCTTCGTTGTATGCTCGGCCCCAAACAAAACGGCCCTGATCATCTGTCTAATGGTTTCTGTGATAGCCTTATGCACTTTTTCAGGTATCAGCCTATTCATGCGTGTTTGAATCTTTGCCGTGAGTTTCCCCATAACTGATGGCCTGCGCATCATTTGCTTCTGCCAGCGTTTCAATTCCGTAAATACCTCTTCTTCATAAGTTGCCATTGCGGTAAGCATTTTATCAGGTGTTTGTAAAGATAGTCGAACTTCTATAGGATAACCAGCAACCGCCGTTACAGAAATATTTTTTGACCTTAGTATATTTTTTACAATCTTTACATTTCTTTAATAGTAAGAAAATGAACTCCTAAAGTCAGTTCCATCCGGAACCTTTTTCCTTTCTTCAAATCGATAGTGAACAACTATTCTTTCTTCAGTTGCTATGGGCTCGTAGAAGAAGGACCGGGGCCGGATTCATAGATTTTTTTAGCCCCAAAGAAACACAGCGTATCCTCTGCGGCCCTCCTCGGTTCCTCTTGTTGTTCCTCTTTGGTTAAAAAAAGCATCACAGCAGCACCATTTTAACTTAGAATTTCATGTCATCAGAACCATCAACCCTTACTGGAATATCATCACTATTTTCCTTTTTTAAGCGCGCCATAAAAGGCGAAGAACAAGATTACACTGAAGGTAGTATTCGCAAATCGCTTTTTATGTTAGCCATTCCCATGATACTTGAAATGGTAATGGAATCAGTATTTGCTGTTGTAGATATTTTTTTTGTGGGCAAGCTGGGTAAAGAAGCCGTTTCTACGGTAGGCTTAACAGAGTCAGTATTGGCCATTGTGTATTCTATCGGCATCGGGTTAAGTATGGGAGCAACAGCGGTGGTTTCCAGGCGCATCGGCGAAAAAAGTCCGGAAGAAGCGGCAAAAGCCGGAATGCAGTCAGTGTTGATTTCAATCTTCATCAGCATATTTATTAGTATCTCAGGAATATACTTTTCAGAAGATATACTACTGCTAATGGGGGCCTCCCGGGAAGTTATAAACGTTGGCCTTACATATACACGAATAGTATTTGGGACTAATGTTGTAATCATTTTATTATTCCTGATAAATGGTATTTTTCGTGGCGCCGGAGATGCGTCTATTGCCATGCGATCGCTCTGGATAGCGAATGCCTGTAATATTATACTTTGCCCGTTATTGATTTATGGGTCGGGTCCAATTCCGGCATTTGGGTTAACCGGGGCTGCCCTGGCAACCAGCATTGGTCGTGGCACCGGCGTTATTTACCAGTTGTTTCATCTATTCAGCGGTAAAAGAATTATCAAGATCCGGTGGTCGCATGTGAAACCGGATTTGGCGATCATTAAATCGATCCTGTCTATTTCCTGGACGGCAACCTTCCAGTTCCTGATCGCTTCTGCCAGCTGGATCGTCCTTGCTAAAATTGTAGCACGGTTTGGTAGCGCCGCAATAGCTGGTTACACTGTTGCATTACGGATAATTATGTTTTTTATACTACCGGCGTGGGGAAGAGCAATGCCGCCGCCACACTGGTAGGGCAAAACCTGGGGGCTGGCAAGCCAGACAGGGCAGAGCAGTCTGTTTGGAAATCGGCCCGCTACAATGCCCTTTTCATGATCTTTGTTTCTGTAATCATGCTTCTTTTTTCGGAGCATATAATCAGATTCATGAATAACGATAAAGAAGTAGAGGTCATCGCTTCAAAGGCATTACGCATAATCAGTTTTGGTTATATTTTCTTTGGTGTTGGAATGGTAATCACAAGTTCGTTTAATGGTGCAGGAGATACCAAAACCCCTACCTGGATAAACCTGTTTGGCTTTTGGGGATTTCAGATACCGTTAGCCTACTTACTGGCAATCACTTTTCAACTGGGACCAACAGGCGTGTTTTTTGCAATAATCATTACCGAAATACTCATTACCATTACCGGAGTAATAATTTTCCGAAAGGGGAAATGGAAATCTATCAAAATATAATAAGGTGGCCTGTAGTTTTGGCCGAATCTCTTAACTTGTGAATATGAATAATTATATTGATGCCTCTAAAATGCGACAGATATCTTTTATTATTATTCTGCTGTTGCTGGGAATTATTCTGTTTATCGAGTTGAAGAATTTCATTCCTGCTTTCCTGGGCGCAACAACATTCTACGTGCTAATGCGCAAATGGATGTTTAGAATGGTTTATGTAAGAAAGTGGAAGTCGACTACTGCTGCCTGTGTATTGATGTTCACTTCATTTATTGTGATAATGGTACCAATCTGGATGGTGGTGAATTTGATGACACCAAGAATCACTTTTGCGATTCAACATTCATCGCAGGTAATTGACCAGATAAAACCTATGATAGCCGCCCTTGAAAAAAGCACAGGGTTTGAATTATACAGTGAGAAAAATTTTAGTGCATTAAGTGGGTTTCTTGCTACAAATATCCCTTCTGTGCTGGGTGCAACCTTTAATACACTTACTTCCATCGCCATGATGTATTTTTTGATGTATTTCATGCTGGTCAACGGGAGAAGAATGGAAAGGGTTATCTCAGATTTTGTTCCTATGAATGACGATAATACCAACAAAGTGGGAACGGAAGTAAACAATATAGTATTGTCTAACGCCATCGGAATTCCGTTGATTGCATTTTTACAAGGGGTAGTAGGGTTAATCGGATATCTTATCATCGGTGTAGATCAACCGGTATTTTGGTTCGTGGTGACCTGCGTAACCGCTATGTTGCCCATCGTTGGGGCGGCAATTGCATATGTGCCGCTTGGAATTATATTTTTTGCACAGGGGGATAACTTACGTGGCGTTTTGATGCTTTTGTATGGATTTGGAATAATTGGCCTGGTAGATAATGTTTTCAGGATAACGCTTTCAAAAAAGATAGGTGATATTCATCCGCTCGTAACTATTTTGGGTGTTTTCGCAGGTATCAATCTTTTTGGCTTCATTGGACTAATATTCGGTCCTCTCCTTATTTCATTGTTCCTATTGCTGGCAAGAATTTATTCCCAGGAATTTACAAACCAGACCGTTATAAAGCAGTAAGTTTTTCAGGTTGTGGGTTTGCGGATATGGTACTATCCAAACGCAGGTTTGCAATACCCCAAAAAACCCGAAATGTAGCTAGAGGCAGGCTCTGTAATTTGAAGTCTCTGTTCTTAAACCTATAAGGTTGAGCTCTTTAATTACCAGGCAATTTAAATCTTAGGTTAAGCGCGTACCTTGTGGTTGGTTACCTATAAGGTTTGGAATCGTGGTGATATGAGTTATTGCTCAACCTAGAAGTTTAAAACAGGGTCTAGGCAACCTACCAGTTAAACCCGCTTTAACTATTTTTTGGCAAGTAAGCAATAACAGAATTGCTGTTTCTTCGTTATCATGCAGTTAACCGGAAACCGTATCTTGTCAAGTAATTGATACTTTTTCTTCTCCTTTTACAATTTTACAGTGAAAATGAATATAGAAATGCGAAAACTTTTTTCATTGGGAAAAGCAGCTTGTTTTGTTATCATATTAATATCCTTTCCCTTTTTAATTAACGGAACAACCAGGCCTGCAAAAAAGATAAAAGTTTCAGTAGCAGTGACTTCAACAGAAAACTCAACATTTTCCGCTGCGGTTGCGGAAGAGGCTAACCTACTGAATGATTCCCTTCACCTTGAAAGTAAAGGGCTTAGTAAACAAACACTTGAATATGCCCTCAAGGGTTATATTTATATGCAACAGAAGGGGCTTTTAGTTAAAAAAGATATCCTGTCTATTTGTGATTTCAGCCAGTCATCTAAGAAAAAGCGTTTATACATTATTGATGTAGAAAATAGAAAGCTGGTGTTGAATACCTATGTTGCCCATGGAAAAAATTCCGGATCGGAGTATGCCAATTCTTTTTCCAACAATCCCAATTCCCTTAAGAGCAGTCTGGGGTTTTATGTTACACGCAGCACCTATCTGGGTGGTCACGGCTTGTCGTTGAAGATTGAGGGAGTTGAAAAGGGTTTTAACGATAAAGCTAATTCGAGGAATATCGTTGTACACGGATCGAACTATGTAGGAGATGCTTTTGTACGATCTAACAGCTCATGTGGTCGTAGTTTTGGTTGCCCGGCGGTATCTTCCCAGGAGTCGCCCTTTGTAATTGATGCAATAAAAAATGGCAGTTGTCTTTTCATCTATCATCCTACAAAAGCTTACCTCAAGCAATCAAAAATTCTAAATAGCTAGAACCAGGTGGCGATAGTCTGGCTTATTATGCCTAGTAAAAATCCGGCGTATACTTCGAAAGGGTAGTGATCGGAAACCAACAACCTGCATGTGCAGATTAGTCCTGCAATAAATATAGCGGCAGAAAGATATATTCCCATTGAAAAACTTCCATCCATAGACAAATAAATGAAGAAGCACACCATTGCACCCATTGCTATCGCATGCATGCTGACCTTAAAATAAATATTTGCCATTAATGCGGCGATAGATGAGATAAAAACACCCAATAACATTGTAACAAATACTGGTGGACTGTCGGGCAGGTTCCTGGAAACATAAAATATCCAAAAGAAAAAAAACATGGAAGCGATATAGGGTATGATCCTGTCTTTTTGATTTTTCAGGTAAATACTTGAAACCAGTTGTAATTGCTTTAGTAAAAACACTACAAACGCAGGGAAGAAAGCGGTAAGAAGCACTACAGAGATAAACCTGAGTATCCGTACTTTTTCATTAAACCCCGAAAATACATAAGGGTGTACAAAAAGGAGGAAGGCTGCGATGTAGCCGGGAATAAATAAAGGATGAAAAACAAACGATAATAGGTTAGCGAAAAAACGTATGACTGCTGGCTGTCTTTTTTGCGGCCTTAGAGGTTCCTCCGCCTGGGGATATCTCGGTGCAAAAATATCTATCTCTTCTGCTTGGGATATATCTCTGTTCATCATGATTACAATTCTTTTCTAAGCCGGGCCACAGGAATATTTAATTGTTCCCGGTATTTGGCCACTGTCCGCCGGGCAATATTATAACCCTTTTCCTGCAAAAGCTCTGTTAATCGCTCATCACTCAAGGGTTTCTTTTTGCTTTCAGCCTCCACCATGTTACTTAAGATCTTCTTCACCTCCCTTGTAGATACTTCTTCCCCGCTATCCGTGCTTAGTGACTCGCTAAAAAAGAATTTAAGACGGTAAGTACCATATTCTGTCTGGACAAACTTGCTGTTAGCAACCCGACTAACTGTGGAGATATCGAGGCCCGTTCTTTCAGCAATATCTTTTAGGATCATTGGGCGCATAGTTGTCTCATCTCCTGATAGGAAGAATTCATATTGATAATCCAAAATGGTTTCCATGGTGCTCAACAGTGTGTGTTGCCGTTGCTTTATCGCGTCAATGAACCATTTGGCTGCATCTATTTTTTGTTTGATAAATATCACCGCTTCTTTCTGCCTTTTGTCTTTCTTGCTTCCCCTGTCGTAATCCCGGAGCATTTCCCTATATCCTTCGCTGATGCGGAGGTCCGGCGCATTTTTCGAATTGAGCGTAATCTCAAGTTTACCCCCGTTATTCATTACAAAAAAGTCGGGTATCACATAACTCTCACCCTTGTTGGTTTCGCCAATATTCCCGCCGGGTTTGGGATTTAGCTTGATAATCTGGTTGATTACTTCTTTTAGTTTTTCGTCAGACAATCCAAGACCACGCTGAATTTTATCATAATGTTTTTTCGTAAACTCATCGAAATAATCGGAGAGCACGTCAATAGCAATGACTACTGCTTTCCCTTCTCTAAATTTGCGGTGTAACTGTATCAGCAAACATTCCTGGAGATTGCGGGCGCATACGCCTGCCGGATCAAACTGCTGTATTTTTCGGATAAGGTCTTCAATTTCCACTTCAGATACTTCCACATTCTGGCGAAAGGCAAGGTCGTCCTGGATCGACGTGGTTTCACGGCGCAGGTAACCATCATCATCTATGCTTCCCACAATCTGTTCGGCAACTTTCCTGGTGCGCTCATCCAGTTTTAACATGCCCAACTGGTCTGCCAGGATATCGTGAAAGGTGGTCTCCACACGGTATGGAATAACTTTGTTATCATCAATTTCAGGGTAATTGTCATCGCGGAGTTTATAATCTCCAACTTCATCGTCTCCATCCGCTACATAATCGCTAATATCGAGGTTGCCATATTCATCCTCACCACCGTCCATTTCATGATCATCGTCGCCGGAATCAACATCATCCTTCGGGTCGTCAAAGTTCTCTTCGTGATCGTCTTCGCTTTGTTCCAGGGCCGGGTTTTCTTCCAACTCCTCTTTAATCCGCTCTTCAAGATTAGCAGTAGGAACCTGTAACAGCTTCATTAACTGAATCTGCTGGGGTGACAGTTTTTGTAATAGTCTTTGTTGTAAGCTTTGACTCAGTGACATGTACGCTAAAAGTATTTATTCTCCGCTCATTCAAAAAAATTTAAAAAAATGCTGCGATCTACAAAAATCAAGCCGTAATTTACATACAAATTGGCATGAGCAAATGAAACGGAGAATTAAATTTATTGTTGCTTTATTATTTATAATAATTGAAAAAAGTTTTGCTCAACAGTTGCCACTTCAATTCACGGGATCTCAAGTACTGAAAATCAGCAGTCCAAACTCTAATGGTTTACCCCAAAATGAGTTTGAGAAAATCCCGGCCGATTCATTAGGCAAACCTTCACTGCCGTTCGCTTTCAACAGTAATATGATTGTTCCCGATTATTACACAAAGAATTTTGGTTTCTTTTGTAAAAAAGAGTTGCAGTTTGAAAAAGTCACCCGGATACCGCTTAGGTTCCGGCTGGGATCTCTTGATTACTGCAATACGCTTGAAGGCAAGTAACAAAAAAATCCTTCCGTATAACGAAAGGATTTAAGTTAGTTTAAAACGTTATTTTAGGCTGTAACTCCCTGGTCCTGCAATACTTGTTTTATCACAGCAACCATCTTATGTCCTTTTTCAACAATTTGTTCTTCGGTCCATACCAGGCTGATTGCAGTTGAAATACAACGGCTCATAACGGCATCACTATCAGCAAAAGACTTGCTGAGGTTATGTTTTAATGATTCTACCTGGCCTTCTGAGAGTTTGTTCAGCGACACCGCGTTCTTAAGATGATCCCATTTGCTGATATAATGCCAGTTATTAATGTACCAGTAGAAATTGCCCGCCATCAATCCTCGTATTTTCATTTCATCCACGAATGCCCGGGTTAGTTCAGCAGTTGGCAGGAACCAGCTCAGGAAAGAACAACTGTCACCTGTTTCGTCAGGTATTAAGCGGAAACTTATTTCAGGAACCTGCTCAAGTATACCGCGAAGCACCTTATTATTCTTTTTCTGGATAGACAGAAATTGTGACAACTTTCGGATCTGGGCTAGTCCTACGGCAGCATGTAATTCTGAAATTCGAAAATTATACCCAATAAACGGGTGTAGGTCGGCTCCGCGATCAACTCCCAGGTGGTCATGACCGTGGTCTGTATAGCCATCGCATTTTATATATATCTCTTCAGAGTTTGTCATTACAACCCCGCCTTCACCACAGGTAATCATTTTTACAAAGTCAAATGAGAAGGTGCCTGCATGCCCGATTGTTCCTAACATCTTACCCTTATAAGTCGCGCCAATGCTTTGACAGGCGTCTTCCAGCAACACAAGGTTAAATTCTTTGCAGATTTCACCAAGCGCATCCATGTCTGCCATACTACCACACATGTGCACGGGCATAACACATTTTGTTTTAGAGGTAATAGCCGCGCGCACTGCCGTAGGATTAAGTGTAAGACTTTCATCAACATCTACTAGCACAGGGATAGCGCCCACAGCAAGTACTGCTTCGAAGCTTGCCACAAAGGTAAAAGCCGGCATAATAACCTCGTCTCCCGCACCAATGTTAAGAGCAGCCATTGCCGTTGTAAGGGCAGCCGTACCATTTGCCGTAAGCTGCGCATATTTGCTACCGAAAGTTTCACAGATAGCTTTTTCAAATTCTTTCGCTTTCCAGATACCCTTTCTCGGGCCATCAAAGCCATATCTCATGAGGATGCCTGTTTCAAGTACATCATTTACTTCTTTTCTTTCTTCGTCACCAAAAAATTCATAACCGGGCATATAAAAAAATTTAATGTGCTTATTTAGATCTTTAATTCACCTTATGAAGTGCAAAACAAAGATAGAAAAATTGATGCTAAGGGAATAGTAACATTTAACACTGATAGATGCCAAAAGTTGTTAAATCCGGGCATATAGCTCTCCACTACATTCCTAAGGACTTATAGATTGTTTCCTGGATGTTTCCACGCACGCTGAGCGTACTTATTTTTGTATTAATACCACCAAACGGATTAACCCTGTTAGATAAAAACACAAATACCAGGTTACGGGCAGGATCTACCCACACACAAGTACCCGTGTAACCAGTGTGGCCATAGGTCATAGGCGATGCTGACAAACATGGGTATGGGTCTTTTCTCTTTGCATTGTCTTTTTCAGGTTTATCAAAACCATATCCCCGCCTGCTGAACGCACTCTGATACGCTGTAAACAGATCCACTGTCTGACTCTTAATAAATTGCTGGCCGTCAAAACTTCCTTTGTTTAATAACATCTGTGCTATTGAAGCAAGATCAGAAGCAGTACTGAATAATCCGGCATGACCAGCAACGCCGCCGAACATGGCAGCTCCGGGATCGTGAACGTCACCTCTTAATAATTGGCTACGGAAACTTATCTCCTGTTCTGTGGGGATAATGCGGCTTAATGGGAAGCTTTCCCTGGGCTTAAACCCCGTTGAAGTTAGATGTAGTTTATCGTAAAACTCATCTTTCACATATTGATCCAGTGTTTTGCCTGATATCGCCTCCACCACCTTTCCAAGGAAGATGAAATCGTTATCGCTATATACATAACGTCCTTCGGGACCCAGCTTACTTTGAAGGATGCGATTATACATCGTATCTTCCCAGTCATTACGGATGTACATATTTTCTGCCACCCTGATAGAATGACTACGAACTGGCTTTTCAGAATAAATGGTATAATAGGCAAGTCCGCCCTTTGCAGGGTCTATCGTTTCTTTATAAAAAGGAATGAAAGCATTCAGCCCCGCCTGGTGAAGTAGTATTTCTTTGATAGGCAATTTCGCTTTATTAGTTCCTTTTACCCAGCTTAAATAATCACCCAATTGTTTTTCAATGTTCAGCCTGCCTTCATCTATGAGCTTCATTACCGAGATAGTGGTGGCAAATATTTTAGTAACGGAAGCCATATCAAAAATGCTTTCTGTGTTCACCTGTTCCAGGCTGTCGTAAGTATAATATCCGAATGCTTTTTGATACGCTATTTTGCCATCTTTCGCAACAAGCACCACGCAACCCGGTGTCGCATGTTTGCTGATGGCGTCGTTTGCAAGAGAATCTATTTCATTGAGCTTTGCCACATTAAATCCCAGGCTTGCCGGGTTTTCAGATTTTAACCCATCACTTTTTACGATACCGGTACCGAAAGAAAACTCTTTACACACGGTAACCGGCAGCTTTCCCTTTGGTTGTTGCAGCCCTTGCAGGATGTCTATGGCGGCATTTTGAAATATGTCATCATCCTCATAACATGCCACGATATTTTTTGCACTACACACGTTTTTAATGGCGTAAGGATTACCAAAAAAGAAAATAATGCTTTTTGTTTCCTGCTGTAACTGGTTTAACAATTGAACAGAAGACGCTGATATGCCAAAATTATTTGCAGGATAACGCGTATAGTTGTGAACACCCACCACTACTGCATCATATTTCTTCTTGAGCATACCCATCATTGATGGGATACGGCTGGCATCACTCTGGTAATTAAAATAATACACATCCGCATTGTATTGAGACTTCATTCTTGCGGCAAAAGCATTGTCACCATTAATGCCGATGCCAACATAGGCAATCTTATTATTCTGACTAACAGGCAATGGAAACACCGCAGGATCATCGTTACGTAATAGCGTAATAGCATTGGTAGCAACCTGTTTACGGAGTTCGGGAATTTCACTGTTCAAATCCCGTGTAATATTACTTGTGTTGATAGGTTGAATATTTGGCAATACATACTTGTACTTAGCCATCAATACCCTTTTCACTTTGTTATTTATATCATCCCAGGATATTCTCTTATCTTTTACCGCCTGCTTAATTTTTTTAATGCTTGCTGAAATGTCACCTGGAAGACATAACATATCATTACCGGCAATGATTGATTCTACAGATGCGTTACCATTAGGGAAAAACTTCTTTACGCCCTGCATTTCCAGTGCATCTGTAAAGGAAAGCCCTTGGTAACCCAGTTCGTCTTTCATCAACTTTGTAACAGTATTATACGACAAAGAGCTGGGGCGCTTTGTGTCCGGATCTATGGAAGGGATTGAGAGGTGCGCGATCATTACGCTTCCAATACCGGCTTTAAAAATTTCACGGAAAGGATAGAGTTCAAGGGAATCAAGGCTGGTTCTTGATTTGGTAATAACCGGGAGGTCCAGGTGTGAGTCTACAGAAACATCTCCATGACCAGGAAAATGTTTCGCGCAAGCCATTACGCCGACATCCTGCATACCCTTCATGATCTGTATTCCATTCACCGCCACTTTGTATTTGTCTTCGCCAAATGAGCGGAAGTTTATTACCGGGTTGTTGGGATTGTTGTTGATGTCAACCACGGGTGCGTAGTTAACATGTATGCCTATGCGCCGGCATTGTTCGCCGATCGCGGCGCCCACTTTATAAGTAATGGCCGCATCCTGCATTGCGCCCATGGTCAGCTGAAAAGGGAAGTTAGCCACACTGTCAAAACGCATTCCAAGTCCCCATTCCCCATCAACACAAACCATTAGGGGTGTTTTAGCAATGCCTTGAAACTGATTGATAAATTCTGCCTGTTTCACCGGGTTGCCCTGGAACAAACAAACTGCCCCAATATTATAATTCCTGATGTTTTCCGCGACCTCTTTGTCGTACCATATAACCTCTTTTTCGCCCCTGGCAGATACCCGCACCACCATAAGCTGTGCAATGCGCTGGTCCTCTGTAAGGGAGTTAAATACGCTGTCTACCCATTGTTGCGGGGCCATGGAGGGAGGTATTTGGGAAAACGAATGAGTACAGATTAAACTGAGAATCAGAACCAGAAATTTCTTCATGATATATTATTAGTCCTTAAATGTTTCAACACACAAATTAAGAAGAAATGAAGAATCGGCGCTAATTTCATTGATAATTAACAGGTGGTTTGGCTCGCCGATACTGAGATTAAAAGATCGTACTGATCACTAAATAGTGCTGCCTGCAAGCAATAACTTGCAAGTTTTTCACAATTATATCTCTGCATACCATAATATTAGTCCTCGGCAATTAATATGATGATTTCATGCGGCGCTGTTTCATCCCCGCCAAAGTAGGGGAACAACTTATACCTTGATCCATTGTATTCGTCACAATAACGAGGTATTGAATCAGTAGAACTACCGGCCTGGAAATAATAGTACCTGTTTTTAGCCCTTATTAAGCAGTGCACCGGTTTCTTTAGGTCAAAATTTCCCAGGCTTTTAATGGTCCTGCTTTTTTGTGTGTACGCGTATGCATACAATTCAAGGCTATGACCATTCCATGACCAGCCCATTCTTGCACTGTTTTGCTGGTGATCATTGGAGCAATCAGAAAACCCCAAAAGCTTGTTAACGTCTGCCTGGTTGCCTGGATCAACAGAAGTATAAACTGCGGAACTATCAAATGTTACTGTTGCCGAAATGCTGTCGCGGTGCATAACCTGCGGTGCATTTTGCTCTGCGTAGTGGTTACCCTTTTTAATATGATATTTTGTAGTATTCCTTAGATCAGAAAAAGCTACCTCATTGCCTGGCAGAAGGCCATCCGGCTTATCACAGCTTATGGCAATAACGCAGATCAATAGTATACGAAAACAATTTATCATGAAGATGGGATAATCTATGATAACGGGATTTTCTTATTTTAATTGGTCAAAGAGATTAAAATTTAAATGATGTACCTAAACCCTGCAGAAGCTTTATTTTTGCTGAAAAAGGATATAGTTTTGCCCGATATCATCCAATTACTCCCCGATAATATTGCGAACCAGATTGCAGCCGGAGAAGTTATTCAGCGGCCTGCGAGTGCCATTAAAGAACTGATGGAAAACGCTGTAGATGCAGGAGCTACCGAGGTCCGGCTGATTGTAAATGATGCGGGAAAAGCATTGATACAGGTAATGGATAACGGCAAAGGCATGAGCGAAACGGATGCCCGTATGTGTTTTGAGCGCCACGCCACTTCCAAGATCAAAAAAATAGACGACCTCTTTCATATTAGAACCATGGGTTTCAGGGGTGAGGCGCTGGCCTCCATCGCAGCAGTTGCACAGGTAGAACTCAAAACAAAAAGAACAGAAGATGAAACAGGCACCTGCATTGAAATAGAAAACAGCATGGTCACCAAGCAGGAGCCGATGGCGGCCGAGACAGGTACCAGTATCGCAATGAAAAATCTGTTTTTTAGTGTGCCGGCCAGGAGAAACTTTCTGAAAAGCAATGCCGCCGAGATGAGACACATAATAGATGAATTCATCAGGGTAGCCCTGGCATTTCCTCCCATCTTCTTTTCCTTAACCAGCAACGGGCAGCAGGTTTTTCATCTGGAAAAAGGAACCTTAAAACAACGGATCATACAGTTATTGGGGAGCCAGTACGGTTCTAAATTGGTGGCGGTAAATGAAAACACCGATTACCTGAACATTTATGGCTTTGTAGGAAAACCTGATATAGCAAAGAAAACACGAGGTGACCAATACCTGTTTGTAAACAATCGTTTCATCAAAAGCGCCTACCTTAATCATGCGCTGATGAACGCTTACCAGCAAATGCTGCCGTCAGACAGCTTTCCGATGTATGTGCTGTTTATTGACCTTGACCCTACCCAGATAGACGTTAATGTGCATCCAACGAAACAAGAGATCAAGTTTGAAGATGAGAAGATTATATACGCTTTTGTGCAGGCGGCAGTAAAACATGCCCTTGCACAATTCAGCATTACACCCACCCTTGAATTTGACCTGGATGCCAATATCCAGCGGTTGGAAGCTGTTAGCAAACCTTTCACAGAGGAGAACCAGGCGGCAGCGGTTTCTTCCAGTTTATTTCAATCATTTACAAAAAAGAACCAGGCGCATTTTATAGAATCAAACAGGAATGAACTAAAACACTGGAAAGACTTTTACGAGAGCCCTGAAAAAGAGTCTTTTACTCCTGTAGTTGACAAACCACCGGCTTTTAATTCTTTATTATCAGGTGCTTTCAAGAGCGTTGCCGCAAAAGTTTCTGAACACACTGTGTTGACGCAACTTTTAGGCACCTATATAATCGCGCCTTCTGAATCGGGATACCTGTTGATACATCAACAAGCTGCGCATGAACGGATATTATATGAGCGTTACGCTACAGCTATCCAGGGTCATGCTGTAACCACCCAAAGAAGCCTCTTTCCGGCAACATTGCAGCTTTCTCCCCAGGATGCCGTGTTATTGGAGGAGTTGATCACTGATCTAAACCACCTGGGTTATCTTGTTGAGCCTTTCGGTACCAATAGCTTTGTTATACAGGGCACACCCGCTGACCTTGTACAGGGAAATGAAAAAGTGGCCATCGAAAACCTGCTTGAACAATACAAGCATTTTAGCAGTGATATAAAATTCTCAAAAAGAGAAAAACTGATCCGGTCAGTCGCCACGCAAAATGCTGTAAAGCCCGGTAAGGCACTGGCTCAAAACGAAATGAGATTGCTGGTAGAAGAATTATTTCAATGTGCCTCGCCTAACGTTACAGCCGCCGGTCATCCAACTTATATTGAGTTTAAAAAAGATTACCTCGAAAGGTTATTTCGGGTGGTATCATAATCGGTGAGCATCTGTGTTGTCGTTTTAACCTCTTGCTTTCGCAGGATCTCTGATTGATCCCTGAGTGTCCGCAGTTCGAAGATTTTTAACCAAAAGGCACATAAAGGAGGCACAAGGGCACCATGGCACCCTGATGACTTTGGGAAGTACTTTTTTGAACTGAGGTTAATAGCTGGCAATCAGGTTGTCCTAGTGTACCTAGTGCCTTCCTTGTGTGCCTTGTGGTTAAAAAAATGCCTGATCCTTAAGAGGCTTATACACAGTTTGGTCTATTATCATGTAATAACGTTTTCTACCCACCTTAGGTTCCTCCGGAACGAAGGAACAGGAAGATTTCTATTCGCCCTCTATAGCTATGTAGATTAAAAAAAGTCCGGGTTTAGAAATCCCATTCCGGAGGAACAACAGGTGGGTAGAAAAAAATTAAAGCTTCATTTTGTTTCGGAGGAACGGCACATAGTAGCACATGCTCATCACACCAACCAGGCAACTCAGTTCTTCCGGCGCACATCACTCAAAAAACTTTCAACGGCCCGTCTTATAGGCGTGGCACTGCCCTGGTGATTGTTTACAAGCACAGAAAATATCAGGAGCTTGTTCTTTTTGCTGATAAGAAACCCGCTGAGGGCAACCTGGCCCGATAGGGTTCCTGTTTTAGCGTATATATAACCACTATCCTTAATGTAATAATTTCGCAATGTTCCCCGGGCTGCCCCCGGGAAAATTAATTTTAACTTCTCCATGCCAAACTCCTCTTTCATTTTATTCAATATCCACACAAAATCCTCCGGTGTGAAAAGATTATAGCGGCTTAATCCACTACCATCCACCCATACCGGCTTCTGCGGTAACCCCTTTAAATCAGACTTAAGCATTGAATCAATAATCGCCGCGTCATTCATATAGCCCAGCTTTTCGTTAGAAACCATTAACAGTATCTGCTCGGCAAAAAAATTATCACTGCGGTACATCATCGCCTTAAACAAACTGTCTTTAGGCTGCGAAAATATTGTTGCTGACTTTTCATGAACCGTTTGCGAAACCCGGGTTATTTCCTTGTGAACCGTGTCTTTCAATAACTCTAAAGATGACTGAACGCCATTAGTGACAAATGGTACAAATTGTTCTTTAAACAACTCCCTGCCCTGGCTGACTTCAAAATAATTGTCATCTTTTTTTCTTTTTACAAAAAAGATTTTGTTAAGGGTATCTTCCTTGAATCTGACTTTCCAGTTTACCTCCGGTTCTGAAAATACAAATGTCTGGATGCTGTCGAGCAGTTCCGACTGCGTATTTTTTTGTGATGACTGCATCCATTTAACAAGGTTTCCATAAACCGGAAACGAATTTCTCTCCGACTGGTAATCATCGTTGTAATCGTCCCATGACCAGCCGCTGCCCAGTGCCTCTTCTTTCCAGTTGTTATCAACGAGCACTAGCTTTTTATTGGTTTGCTGTAGCTTTTCTATAACAGGTTGTTTTTTAAAATCAGGATGTAACAAGCTCGGGTCGGCTGTTGGAAATATGAACATCGTATCCGCATTCTCGGTGTAGTTGATCCCTGGCAGGGAATCTTTCAAATACTTCATGCCGGCATAAAGCGTAAATATCTTTGTATTCGATGCGGGAACAAAATATTTGTCGCCCTGGTAGTTGTATAGGTATTTCCCGGTTTCAGTATCTAATATACTGATGCCGATATGTGCATTTTGTAATTCAGGCAGCTCCCAAATATTTTTTTCCGTATTGTTGGTTGTGTTATCAAAAGTTTTTTGAAACTTTCCAGATGTTGAGCAACTGGCAAATAAAATGATCGCAAGCAGGGATAAAACAGGAGCCTTCAAAGTGCAAAGTTTAATATATAGGGTTAAAGATAGACTTAAGTTCAAGCGTATTTTTCCTGCTGTTTCCTTTCACCTCGGACAGCTGATCTCCTCGAGCTAGGTTCTTTCCTGCGACCTCAGCCATCGTTCAGGAGTTTCATTATTGCTTGCCTGCAGATAATCTTTATATGAACAGGCAATAAACTTTTGATCCGGTAGTCCCATCCACCAACGACCTGTTCTTTTGCTTTGCAGGAATATAGTTTCCACCTCTGTGAAAACTGTATGGTACTCGTTAAAAGAATTTCTTTCTTCCAACCCGGCTTCCCGTTTTCCTCTGCTCCTGCCGTCCAGTACATACCATAACATCTGGCTGATCTGTTTTGCTGTTAGATTATCCCTGTCTTTTTCAGGATTGAAACCGTAGATGCCGATGGTATTTACACTAGAGCTCAACCCTGCATATCTCATCAGGGTACATGCCTGTTCACCATCAAAGCCATTTGGTGATAATAAATTTGCCGGCGCAAAAGCATGGGCTATGGCAGAAATATCAAAACTAAATAAATGACAATTCCTGATAACCGGTTCCATTTCTTCTATACTCTCTTTTACGTTGCCTACACGAAAGCAGTCGAATCGTAACTTATCCATGGTTTCTAAAATATTCGGGTGAACGAAATAAGTTTGAAACCCGATATGGTTATAGTGCCGGATATAGTTTGGCTCGCCTGTGAGAATCTCCATTAAAAATTTTTCGCTGGGCTGCGGCATTTCAATGCTTAAGTCTACCCTTGCATCCACGCAAACCGCGTCTATGATTTGTTTGTTGTCGGCATATGAAAAGTATTGAGCGAGTGTAAGATCATGTGAGCCGCCAAGGATGATAACTGTTTTCCCGTTATCGATCAATTCTTTGATAACAGTTTTCAAGGCGGCGTATGTATCCATCAACGTGGCTCCCTGTTTTACATTGCCGATGTCGGCGATCTTTACGTCTGGGTGCCAGTAAAAGAGCTGGTAAAAATGCTGCCGGATAACATCAGCTGCATGTTCAGTGAGTTTTTTGCCGTTGTTACCCCTTTCTTCGTTACAACCAACGAGCACAATATCCGCCTCGCTAATATCCGGGAACTGGTTTTCATAAACGGTGATTAGCTTGCCAAGTTGTCCTTCTTTGTAAGCTTCGTCATTTGAAAGCATATATATGTTCAGCGGTTCCAGGAAATCTGTGATCTTAAAAAAATCAGACATGCAAGAAAAATGTTTTAAAAGTTAGGATCGAAAGTTTAAAGTTAGTTTGGAAGTTTGAG
>JBBPYM010000071.1:0-9732 GCA_038199905.1 Chitinophagales bacterium
AACAAAGGTGCGGCGGCAGGACGGGGATCATTTTGTTCGGGCATAGTAATCAAATTTAATTTATTTAAACTGTCGTGCAATGGTAGGCCATTACAAGGCTAAAGTTTATTTTACAACTGTATGTTAGCAATATTCTTCCTGGTTGGCCCCGTGCTGCAACAAATTCTTCGTTGCAATAAACTATTCGGGCTGTTGATGGTTTAGGTCCGCTGATTTGTTACTGGCAGTAGTGCTAAAATATCCCGCCTTATAACTCAATTAAATTTACCATCTACCAATGCATCACTTGTTCCTTCCTACAACTGTACTGAGGTTCAAAATAACCATAGTAAGTTGTAACAACGGTAAATTGATTTTTGTTGCAATTTCATATGGTTGGTAAAATAAAAAATGCCCAACTTATTACAGTTGAGCATTTTTTATTATATCACTGGTTACTTACTACTATGAACTGCAGGTAACACAACCATCTTCCATATTGCAGGACGGACCACTTATCTCGGCGGTAATGCCATCGATATCATTCAGGCTGTCTGGTGTGTCAGCTTTTGGGATAACTGCCTGTAGCTGTTCGCTGCCCTGTTTTTCAATCGTGAACTGAACAGCCTGAGTTGCTGCCTGGGTACGAAGATAATACATGCCAGTTTTAAGCCCTTTCTTCCAGGCATAAAAATGCATGGAGGTTAATTTCGAGGTGGTAGGGGTGTCTACAAAAAGGTTAAGTGACTGAGACTGGCAGATAAACGCTCCGCGGTCTGCGGCCATATCAATAAGGTTACGCTGTTTTATCTCCCAAACCGTTTTATACAATTCCCTGATCTCAGCAGGAATAGTCGGAATATGTTGTATTGAGCCGTTTGCTGAAATGATGTTATTCTTCATGTCATTGTTCCACAATCCCAGTTGAACCAGGTCTTTCAGCAGGTGTTTATTGATGATGATAAACTCACCACTCAATACACGCCTTGAATAAATATTGGAAGTGTAAGGCTCAAAACATTCGTTGTTGCCAAGTATCTGCGATGTAGAAGCTGTTGGCATAGGGGCAATAAGCAAAGAATTTCTTACGCCGTGTTGTACTACTTCTTTGCGGAGTGTAGCCCAATCCCAACGGTCAGTTGGCTGCACGTTCCACATGTCGAACTGAAAAATTCCTTTTGATAGCGGTGAACCCTTGAATGTTTGATAAGCACCCAACTCAATTGCCAGGTCCTTACTTGCTGTCATGGCCGCGAAATAGATGGTCTCAAAAATGTCGCGGTTCAGTATCTTGGCAAGCTCGTTTTCAAATGGCAGGCGAAGGAGGATGAACACATCCGCCAGTCCCTGCACGCCAATGCCGATGGGGCGGTGGCGCATATTTGAATTCCTGGCTTCTTCAACGGGATAATAATTATGGTCGATGATCTTGTTAAGGTTTTTTGTTACCTCGTAGGTCACCTCATACAATTTTTGGTGATCGAACTTTCCATTGATCACATAACGGGGCAGCGCAAGCGAAGCGAGGTTACAGACGGCCACCTCATCAGGTGAAGTGTACTCCATTATTTCCGTGCAGAGATTGCTGCTTTTAATGGTGCCTAGATTCTGCTGGTTGCTCTTACTGTTAGCAGCATCTTTATACAACATATAGGGTGTGCCGGTTTCGATCTGTGCGTCAAGGATGGCAAACCAGAGTTCCTGCGCATTGATGGTTTTGCGGGCTTTTCCTTCCTGTTCGTATTTCGCATACAAAGTCTCAAATTCTTTACCCCAGCATTCGCTCAGGCCCGGTGCTTCATTCGGGCAAAATAAACTCCATTTGCCATCTTCTTCCACACGTTTCATAAACAGGTCAGATATCCAGAGCGCATAGAATAAATCCCTTGCGCGCATTTCTTCTTTTCCATGATTTTTACGAAGGTCAAGGAATTCAAACACATCGGGGTGCCATGGTTCCAGGTACACGGCAAATGCGCCCTTCCTTTTGCCACCGCCCTGGTCAACATAACGAGCGGTATCGTTAAATACCCGAAGCATTGGGATGATACCATTGCTGGTGCCATTTGTGCCACCTATATATGACCCTGTTGCCCGGATATTGTGGATAGCGAGCCCAATGCCACCGGCGCTCTGAGATATCCTGGCAGTTTGCTTCAATGTGTCGTAGATGCCTTCAATGCTGTCGTCTTTCATGGTAAGCAGGAAACAACTGCTCATCTGCGGTTTTGGTGTACCGGCATTGAAGAGGGTAGGGGTGGCATGCGTAAACCAGCGCTCACTCATGAGGTGATAGGTTTTTATCGCACTGTCCACATCTTCCTTGTGAATACCGATCGCAACCCTCATGTACATATGCTGCGGACGCTCCGCTATCTTGCCTTCAACTTTTAGCAGGTATGACTTTTCCAGGGTTTTAAAGCCAAAATAGTCAAATCCAAAGTCACGGTCATAGATAAGCGTACTATCCAGCAGTTCTGCGTTTTCCTCAATTATCTGCCAAACGTCATCAGACAGCAAGGGTGTTTTTTTACCACTTGCCTTGTCAACGTAATTGTAAAGTGTTCTCATGGTTTCTGAGAACGACTTCACCGTATTTTTATGGAGGTTGCTTACCGCAATGCGGGAGGCCAATAACGCATAGTCGGGATGTTTAGTCGCCAGTGACGCGGAGATCTCGGCAGCAAGATTATCCAACTCAGTGGTCGGTACACCATCGTAAATGCCTTCAATCACCTTCTTGGCAACGTCTATAACGTTAACCAACGGACTAAGACTGTAAGACAACTTTTCGATACGGGCGGTAACCTTATCGAACTTGATGCTTTCTTTTTTTCCGTTTCTTTTTATAACATGTTGCATCTTAAAAACTTTATATATTTAATATTTTAGTACAGGTGATCGGCGGTGAGCCTTTCTCCGTGGTGCCGGCGTTTTAGAAGTCGTCTTCGAGACTGAATGTTTGGGCCTCTTTAATACCTGACATCACACCCGATTTTTGATAGTCGCCAACACGTTTCTCAAAGAAATTCGTTTTTCCCTGCAGAGAAATCATTTCCATGAAATCAAATGGGTTGGTTGCGTGGAACATTTTCGGGTAACCCAACTCATCCAGCCAGCGATCTGCCACAAATTCAATGTACTGCTGCATCAGTTTGGAATTCATACCGATCAGATCAACGGGTAATGCTTCTGTGATAAATTCTTTTTCTATTTTTACCGCGTCGCTGATTATTTCAAAGATTTCGTCTTTGGTTAATTTGTTGTCAAGCATTTTGTACAACAGACATGCAAACTCGCAATGAAGGCCTTCGTCCCTGCTGATCAACTCGTTGCTAAAGGTTAGTCCTGGCATCAGACCTCTTTTCTTCATCCAGAAGATCGAGCAAAAACTGCCGCTGAAGAAGATACCTTCAACCGCCGCGAAAGCCACCAGGCGTTCTGCAAAGTTTCCCTTGTCGATCCACCTCAACGCCCATTCTGCTTTTTTCTTAACCGCCGGAACGGTATCAATTGCATGGAAAAGGCGCGATTTCTCCTGTGGGTCTTTTATGTAAGTATCGATTAACAAGGCATATGTTTCGGAATGGATATTTTCCATCATGATCTGGAAGCCATAAAAACACCTTGCTTCCGGGAGCTGCACTTCGCTCATAAAGTTTACGGCGAGGTTTTCATTCACAATGCCATCACTGGCGGCAAAAAATGCCAGCACGTGTGAAATGAAATGACGTTCTCCGTCATTAAGGTTGGCCCAGTCTTTCATGTCACCGCTTAGGTCAATTTCTTCCGCTGTCCAGAAGCTGGCTTCATGTTTTTTATACATCTCCCATACTTTGGGATAATTGATCGGCAGAATTACAAACCGGTCCTTATTTTCCTTCAATAGAATTTCGTTGCTATTATTGTTCATGGTAATAATGTTTTCAAATGAATGGTATTCGTTGCACTCGTTTCTGAAACCTCTTTTTGGCTCTATTGATTCATTTTCAGCCGTGATTACAATAGCGAATAACCGGTTACAAGGTTACTAAACAATATGAATAAAATGTTAAGTACTTATCAACGGGGTGTTGAAAACTAAGGATAGTTAGTGTGGTGGAGGCTTTGCCCAAAACAGGTAAAGCTGGGGGTTATGGCTTGCTGCCAGCTCATAGGAAATCTTTCTCTTATTATCGAATTATGTTCAATATTCTAACAGGCATACCGACATAAAGGGATATGCTTAATTGATTTAACCTATTGATTTTAAGATGATTGCAATTCATTTATGAAGCGCTCTCTTTAAACTCAAAAGATTACAAGTAGAGAAGTCTACTATGATTTAACCTTGTAAATCAAAGAAGGTTTTCAGATGAATGACAAATAACAAGAAGCAAGGACGTGATCATTGCAAGTACTGAATCCGGTTTTCAAAATCCGAAGGCTGACGGCTGATAACTAACGGCTGATAGCTGACTGCTGATAGCTGATCTACACTAGTACGGCGAGGGACTAACCGAAGTCCAGCCTCCATCTACAACCAGGCTCTGACCGGTGATATGCCTGGCTTCACCCGACAGCAGGAAAAGCGCGGCATTGGCAATATCACCGACAGTTGCCGGCCTGCCGATGGGGGTTATCGCCGACCATACTTTTTCATATTCAGGGTCGTCGGTAGTTCGTTCTGTTGTGGTTGCTCCGGGAGCAACGGTGTTTACGGTAATCTGGAAAGCAGAAAGCTCGATGACAAGGTTTTTTGCCAGCATTTCGAGTGCTGCTTTTGTCATGCCGTAGGCGGCCAGGTTTTTATGAGCCTGGTGGCCGGTCACGGAAGAGGTGAATAAAATTCGTCCGCCTTTGCCCTGTTTTTTCATGGCAACAGCGGCAGCCTGTGCCAGGAAAAAGCTTCCGCCCAAATTCACCTGCATCACTTTATAAAAGGATGCTTCAGGATATGTTAGAAAATCACCGAACAAAGTAATGCCGGCGTTGGCAACGGCCATGGTTAGTTGTCCAAAATGGCTTACGGCCGTATCAACCATATTCTGAATAAATTGCAGGTCGGCAGCATCGCCACTAACTGCGATACATTGGCCGCCAGTGCTGGTTATAGAAGCAGCTGCCTGGTCTGCAAGTGCCGGGTCCAGGTCGTTGAGAACAATGGAGGCACCGCCCAGTGCCAGGAGCCGACAAATTTCAAAGCCGATGCCCTGGCCTCCACCTGTTACGATGGCTACCTGGTTTTCAAATCTTTTTAATGGCATGCTGCTGATTTTTTGCAAGTATAACTAATTTCTGTAAGCTATCAACGATCAACACTGTATTGAGAACTGCCACATGAGGCGCCGGGAATCCGGCGTTAAAAATGATATCTTTACCCCTTAATCATAACTGTGACTAAATTCGGCTTTCTCTTTATTTTTATTTTCATGTCTGTTACGATCATCTTGTTGCTGGTGCCGAGGAAAGGTTTGCTCAAACGTGGGCCCTCAAAACGGAGGCTTAGTTATATCCAGCTGGTTATGGTGATGAGTGGAGTGATATCTTTTTGCATCCTGATGTTGGTTAAGTACCTGATTAGTGATTAGAGCTTCCTAAGGGCCAGATACCCGATGAGCCTCAGCGTTCAACTGGGTTGTAATACTTGAGTAAAAATGTACAAACCAATAGATAGCTTATGGAACAATCAATTGATCTTGTTATAAACAGCCTGCAACATGTTGGCATACCGGTGACCGATATACGAAACTCGGAAGCGTTTTATGCGAAACTTGGTTTTACAAACGCGATGGAGTCATCGTTTATGCATCATGGTCAGCCAGGAACAGCCATCATGATGAAGCGGGGTTCTATTATAATGGAGTTATACCAGATGCCTGAACCGGAGTTGGCGACAATTGGCAAGAGGAAGGACGGCCATATTGACCATGTGGCTTTTGACGTACCGGATATCGATCAAACCTTTGAAACACTGAAAAAGGCGGGTTTTAATGTGCTGGAAGCCGCGCCTGTCTTTTTGCAGTTCTGGGATAATGGGTGTAAATATTTTAATATAACCGGTCCGGATGGCGAGCGGCTTGAGTTTAACCAGGTGGTGTAGGGGGTAGGAGGTATCGGGCATGAGGTATGGGGTATGGTTTTTTAACCGTACGCAAAGAGGAAGCTCAAAGGAACGCAGAGAAAATAACTTTGTGGTCCTCCTTTGCGCTTTCTCTTTGCGTACTCCTATGCGGTTAAACTTGGCTCAATATCTCAACCTTCCGTGCCGGACTTGATCCCGATCTTCCTGCAGTAATTTACCTCCAGGCTGTAAACCCCGAACTCTTCCACCACTTTTCCTTTCATTTCATAAAAGCCTTTGCCCTGCACGGGGTAACGGCGGGCGATTTCGGGAAAATGTATGGTATCGAGCCATTCGCCGTGTTTGTCGAGAAAAGTGCCGAAGTACATGGTTTCGCCGGTAACTGTTCGCACGGGTTTGGTGGTTACAAAATACCCCATCACCACTACGGTTTTATTTAGTTGAATGGCAAAATCACGACCGTCGCAAACGGAACTGGTATCTGTACTCAGCATTTTCCAAGGGCTTCTTAGGGGGAAACCAAGCAGTTCCATTTCATCCAGTGCATCATCAAGGGGGTGTTGAGCCAGTTGCGGCAGTTTAAAGACCACCGGGGGTTCTTTGAACATGGATACCACCGCGGGTTGCTGTACTTTGTTTTTCTTCTGAAGGAAGTTGGCCTCCCACAAAAGTTCTTTTTTGTTTTTACCGGTAAAGCGCAACGCATTGATGCGTATCAAAAGGTTTAGTTGTTCAAGAGCGATGGCCGTGCGCTCGACGAAATCCTGCAGGTGACTATACAGCCCGTGTCTTGTGCGTTCGTCCAGGATGTTTGCGGCCACCTTTTCTTCAAGACCCTGGATGTGTATCAGTCCCACGATCACCTCTGTGCCTGTAATGGATGTATGATAGATGCCGTGGTTAACACAGGGCGCCATTACCTCTGCACCGTTTTGTTTCAGTTCGTGGAAATAAAGTTCAGTACCATAGAACCCGCCAAAGTTGTTGATGACGGCTACCATAAACTCCATCGGAAAATAAGTTTTAAGAAAAAGGCTTTGGTAACTCTCTACTGCAAAACTGGCGGAATGAGCCTTGCTGAACGAATAACCTCCGAAGCTTTCTATCTGGCGCCATACCTCTGCAGTAATGTTATCAGGATAACCGAATGCTTTACAATTATCAAAAAACCTTTTTCGTATCGCCAGAAATTCATGCCTGGAACGGTATTTTCCACTCATCGCCCTTCTCAAAATATCTGCTTCCCCCATATCGAGTCCCGCAAAATGATGGGCCACTTTGATCACATCCTCCTGGTACACCATTACACCGTAGGTTTCTTCCAGCAGTTCTTTCATTTTTGGGTGCAGGTATTCAAAAGAACCAGGGTTGTGAAATCGGTGGATATATTGGCGCATCATACCGGACTGCGCGACGCCGGGCCTTATGATGCTGCTTGCCGCCACCAATGTGAGATAGTCATCGCATTTCAGCTTTTTTAGTAGCTGGCGCATACCCGGACTTTCAATATAAAAACACCCGATCGTATCTGCCGCACGTATTTTAGCTGCCACGAGCTTGTCATTTTTAAATTTTTCCACCTCGCGGATATCAACGTTTATTTTTTTATTAAGCCGCACCAGTTCGATACATTCTTTGATATGGCCGAGGCCGCGCTGGCTTAAGATATCCAGTTTAAACAGTCCCACCTTCTCCGCGACAAACATATCTATCTGTGTTGTGGAAAAATCTTTCGGCGGCAGTATTACGGCAGTATAAGTGTAGATAGGCTCTTCGCTTATGAGCATGCCACCCGGGTGGATGGACAAATGGTTAGGGAAACTCTTCATCAGCTCCTTATACTTGAGGATATGTCGCTGGTAGGCATCTTCTTTAAAATCCGCCCCGGGATTACTCACCAGGTCATCGATTTCGTTTTTAGGAAGACCGAATACTTTTCCTAATTCGCGGACGATGGCGTTGTTCTGAAAAGTTGCATGCATACCCAGCAGTGCCACCTGGTTTTTACCATACCGCTTAAAAACATAGTCAATTACTTCGTCACGATCCTTCCAGGAAAAGTCGATATCAAAATCAGGGGGTACTTTCCTGTGCGGGTTCATAAACCGCTCAAAGTAAAGGTCAAGCTGTATTGGATCTACGTCGGTAATTTGCAAACAGTACGCTACGATTGAATTGGCGCCGCTTCCTCTTCCAACATAAAAGAAATCACGGCTCTGCGCATACCGGATAATATCCCAGGTGATTAAAAAATACGCGTTAAATTCAAGATCGTGAATGACCTTTAGCTCTTTTTCCACCCTCGCGGCAGCTTCTTTGCTATTTTGCCCATACCTGTATTTTAGCCCGTCGAAAGCTAGCTTTTTTAACAGTACCCGGTCATCCTCCCGGCTGGTTGTGAATTGCTTTTTATTTTTGTCTTTATGTAGTTCTATTTCTAACGTGCAACTGTCTATTACCTGGAGCGTAGTCGTTACGATTGAGGGGTGATCCCTGAAGCTTTGAAGCAACTGCAAAGGACTTACAAAACATTCTCCCTGGGTTGCGATATCAACTGGCTGCTGTTTGCTTAATAAGGTGTTTTTATCAATAGCCCTTAACAGGCGGTGCAGGTTAAAATGTTTCTTGTCTTCAAAAGTTACGGGGTGCTGTACCACGAATTTGGACGGGTATTCATTAACGTTAGTTCTGTATAACTTATTGATCTCGGTTGGCTTTACGCCAATCAGTTCATTGCCGGCAAGAGATGCTGGCTCCAATTTTCCCAGCGGGTAAATGGTCCATATGCTGTCTGTAAGAAAGGGCCTGTCGGGGAAGGGTAATTTCTGCTGCAGGTGGTTGGATAAAAAATGGTTGATTTCTGCGAATCCCTTGAGGCTTTTTGCCAGTAAGAGATAACAGAAATTATCTTCATTCCTGATCTCGGCACCCAGGATGGGCTTGATGCCTTTCTGTCGGCAGAAATCATAAAAGTCCCAGGCAGTACAGGTGTTGTTAATGTCCGTGACAGCCATGGCGGTTACACCAAAATCTACGCCCATGTTTACGAGCTTCTCAGTTTCAAAAGTGCCAAAACGAAAGCTAAAGAATGTTTTGCAGTTGAGGTACATGGGGGCTGGTTGAGTTGTTGCTTTGGGTTAACCTATCAGGTTGGGTTTTTAGTACAAGCTGGTCGAATTCAAAACTTATAGGTTGGTGGTTAAGCCGAATGCAAGGTTTATATGTTACTGGTAGCTTGCATTCAAACTGTAGCTTAACCTATAAATTTTAAATTCGTGATCAACATATTTCAGGTTCAAACCTTATAGGTTTCTAAACGGGGTTCTCGTCAGCTTTTAATTGTTTGCGTAGATTCCGTTTTAAACCTATAAGGTTGGGTTTTTAGGACAAGGTGTTCGAATTCAAACCTTATTGGTTAGTGGTTAGCCCGAATGCAAAGTTTATAGCGTTTCAAATAGGTTCTTTCAAGATTTTAATTAGATCTTTCCCGGCATTCTACCAGTATCAATAAGCCGTGTATCTTAAATTAGCCGCTGCCTTTATACGCTGCATCCGCTGCGCGGGGGCAAGCCCGGCTGCCCTTACTACAAGTTCTTCTCCGAACTGCCGCTTGATGCTGTCTATCTGCTGGTATAGCCTGATTTTTTCTTCTGTATCGTCGAAAAGACTGATCTGGTAGTTGCCTGGCA
>JBBPYM010000072.1:0-16881 GCA_038199905.1 Chitinophagales bacterium
GCAGCCTAACCGCCTGATTCTGAGCATTCAGCCGCACATGGGAATCTCTACGAGGTTCCAGGCAAAACGACCAGGCCTTAAAATGGTGCTTTACCCCGTTGACATGCATTTTGATTATGACGAGTCTTACACTTCAGGAACCCCTGAGGCTTACGAAACTTTGCTGTTGGATATTATGGAAGGAGACACCACGCTGTTTATGCGTGCGGACCAGGTAGAAGCTGCATGGAAAGTGCTTATGCCAATTATTAATGTATGGGAAGCAAATCCTCCCAACAACTTTCCTAATTACAAAGCAGGAAGCCAGGGCGCTGAAGACGCGGAAGTACTTATTGCTAAAGACGGTGATAGTTGGTTTGAAATGCCGATTAATAATTTATAAATATTAAAGTAGGATAACGAAATAAAACTTTAATGAAATGAGCAAGAATGACAAGAGCAGGTTGCCTGAAGATAGTGAAGCTACAAAACCGGAACCTGTTGCAGCTACAGAGAAAACTGAACAGGGAAGTGCAAATCCAAGCTTCCCGGAAGAATATGAAGAACAGCGAAGCATGAAGCTTCGTATGAAGCCACAACCGTTGGTTAAGGCTAAAAAAAAGGTGAAATTGCCGGGTAGCAAGAAACAATAAGGAAGTAACAGACAGGCAGGTTCCTCGCTGAGGTTGGAAAATGGTTACTGAATAGATGAACGAGTAATTAAATCATTATGGAACGTACCTTTACTTAATTAATGTCGAAGAATATGATTGGCCTTGGTGGCCGTGGGCTTACATAGTACCTGGCCGGGAAACTGGTAAATATTTTTCTGAAGACAACATTCAGTGGCGCGGAAAGACACGATCGTCGGCCGGCAAAGTAGCAGTCTTTGAAAACAGCAATAAATAAACGGAAAAGATGACAATAAATCCTCTTGCGGGAAAACTGGCGGATCGGAAGTTGTTGGTAAATGTCCCCAGGCTTGTTTCAGCCTATTACACGGGAATACCTGATTCCGCTATTCCAGAACAGCGCATCGCCTTCGGAACCTCCGGTCATCGGGGATCGTCATTGAATAATTCATTTAACGAAAATCATATTCTTGCCATCACGCAGGCCATTTGCCTCTATAGAAAAGAACAACAAACGAACGGGCCGTTGTACCTTGGCTTTGATACACATGCGCTTTCAGCACCTGCGTTTGCTACCATAGTGGAAGTGCTGGCAGCAAACGATGTTGAAGTAATGATCGCCCAAAACAATGAGTACACACCAACGCCTGTTATTTCTCATGCCATATTAAAATATAATCATGAGCGAAAAAGCGGTTTGGCAGACGGCATCGTTATCACACCTTCTCATAATCCTCCGGATGACGGCGGCTTTAAATATAATCCACCCAATGGCGGACCGGCATCAGGTAACATCACTACCTGGATAGAAAAGAAAGCAAATGAATTGATGCGAAATAATCTGCAAACGGTAAAAAGAATTCCTTACGAAAGAGCATTAAAGGCTGCAACAACGCATCGCCACGATTTTTTAAATACTTATATTAATGATCTTGGAAGCGTCATCAACATGGATCTCATCCGCGATTCAAAGGTCAGCATAGGCGTTGACCCGTTGGGTGGCGCCGGTGTGCATTATTGGGAGCCTATTGCAGAACGTTATAAACTTAACCTGGTTGTCGTAAATAAAATTGTTGATCCAACATTCAGCTTCATGAGTGTAGATTGGGACGGGCAAATCCGTATGGACCCTTCCTCTCCTTACGCCATGCAACGACTGATCTCGATGAAAGATGATTATGACATCTCTTTCGCGTGCGATACCGATCATGACCGGCATGGCATTGTTACGAAAAGCGTGGGGCTGATGAATCCAAATCATTACTTATCTGTAGCAGTTTCTTACCTGTTGCAAAATCGAACAAAATGGAGTAAAACAGCAGCCGTTGGCAAAACAGTTGTAACCACGCAGCTTATTGATCGCATCGCAACAAAACATGGAAGAAAGCTTTATAATACACCCGTGGGATTCAAATGGTTCGTTGATGGCCTGCTTTATGCATCACTTTGTTTTGGTGGTGAAGAGAGTGCGGGTGCATCATTTTCAAGATTGGATGGCAGTGTTTGGACCACAGACAAAGATGGATTTATACCAGCATTGCTTTCGGCAGAAATTACGGCCAAAACAGGAACTGATCCAGGTAAATTGTATAATGATCTTACAAGGGAATTTGGTGAACCTTTTTACGACCGGGTTGAAGCAAAAGCGACTCCTGCACAAAAAGAATCCTTAAAAGAACTTGATGCTTCACAAATAAAGAGCAAAGAGCTTGCCGGGGAAAAAATTATAAACATTCTTACCAAAGCCCCTGGAAATGATGCCGCGATTGGTGGGTTGAAAGTAGTTACAGAGAACGCATGGTTTGCCGCGCGCCCGTCAGGAACAGAAGATATTTATAAAATCTATGCGGAAAGCTTTGTAAGCAAAGATCACCTGGAAAAGATTATTGATGAAGCGCAAGCAGTTGTCAATGCTGCATTATAGTTGAGTTAAACAGACCTATGAAATTAAAATTGATTCCCGCCGCACATGAGCTCATATCCGATATGAGAGACGTTTTCCAGGCAACTGACACCAAGCTTAACTATTTGAATGAAGAACCGCTGAGGGAAGAGCTATTTAGTATTGCTCAAATGGAACGTTTCGGTGAAACGCTGGCAGCAAAACATAAGTTAAGCATTCACCCCGGAAAAGATCATTTACTCAAGAGACTTGCGGATAATGAAACCACGTTGCAGGAGGTACGCAAGCTGCTTACCGATTCAATAAAAAGAAACTACCAGGTTACACCTGCCGGCGAATGGCTGATAGATAATTTTTACCTGATAGAGGAAAATATCCGGATCGCTAAAATACATTTCCCGAAACATTATAGTGAAAATTTACCCCAGCTTCTACATGGAACATCTTCGGGGATTACGCGCAGTTATGATATTGTTCTCCAGATAATTTCTCACAGTGATGGAAGAATAGATCTGGAAAATCTTGGCTGTTTTATGCAAGCGTATCAGACAGTTGCCAATTTAAAATTGGGTGAATTATGGTCTATTCCCATCATGCTTCGCCTGGCATTAATCGAAAATATCCGGCGTGTGTCCGCGCGTATCGCAGTTGATAAGATTGATGGGAACCTTGCCGATTACTGGGCGGAGAAAATGATTGATACAGCTGAAAAAGAACCTAAGGACCTCATACTGGTAATTGCGGATATGGCCCGGTCTAACCCACCAATTGTGGGCGCATTTGTTTCTGAATTAGTACGGCAGCTACGCGGAAAAGGTCCTGAACTGGCATTGGCACTTAACTGGATAGAACAGCAATTATCCGGCAGCGGAATAACGGGCACCCAATTGGTGAATGCTGAAAATCAAAAACAAGCTGCAGACCAGGTGTCAATCAGTAACAGCATTGGAAGCCTTAGATTACTCGGAGCGCTGGACTGGCGGAGCTTTGTTGAATCCTACAGTATTGTTGAAAAAATTCTGCTGCAGGATATTGGTGGAGTTTATGGACAAATGGATTTTGCGACCCGTGATCGCTATCGTCATGTGGTGGAACGTATTGCAAAGCAAAGTGATTTAAGTGAGGAAGAAGTTGCCCGCTTAGCCATAGGATTGATGAACGAACACGCGCTGCTACCCGGAGGTGATCAAAGAACTGCCCATATTGGATACTACCTGGTGGGGCAGGGAGTCGTACAATTACGAAAGGCAGCCAAAATGTATGTGCCTGGTATTAAAAAGGTGCTGCATAGTATTAGAAGACGCGCTTTCCCTGTTTACCTATTTTTTATTTTATTGATAACCACCGGCCTAAGCGCTGCTATTTTTGTTAAACTATATACAGAAACACAAAATACATGGCTGCTCCTGTTAGTTAGTATCCTTGCATTGCTATGCGCAAGCCAGCTTGCGATTTCGGTTGTTAACTTCTTTGCTACCTTACTTGTTCGGCCAAATCTTCTGCCGAGAATGGACTACTCGGAAAAAATACCTCAGTCATCGAGTACCATGGTTGTAATTCCGGCAATGCTTACTACTGTTGCTGCGATAGAAAATTTGGTGGAAGCACTGGAAGTAAGGTTTTTGGCAAACAGGAAAGAGCATATACATTTTGGCTTATTAACAGATTTCACAGACGCTTCGCAGGAAATACTTCCTGGTGACAAGGAACTTTTAAACACGGTAAAGAACGGAATCGAAGCGCTTAATAAAAAATATCAAAAGGACAATAATGACCTGTTCTTTCTTTTTCATCGCCCCCGCAAGTGGAATAAACAGGAGAATGTATGGATGGGGTACGAAAGAAAACGAGGCAAACTGTCAGATCTAAATGCGGTAATAAAGGGAGGGACAAAAGAACACTTTTCATTGATTATTGGTAATCACTCCATCTTCCAGTACATAAAATATGTAATTACTTTAGATGAGGACACACAGTTGCCACTTAATTCCGCCTGGAAGCTAATTGGTACTATGGCGCATCCATTGAACCATCCCTTGTACGATGAAAAAAAGAAGCGGGTAACAAAAGGGTATGGAATATTGCAGCCGCGGATAACCATTAGTTTGCCTGAAATAACGGGTTCCAGGTACACCAGAATGCATGGGAATGAACCCGGAATTGATCCTTATACACGCGCTTCTTCAGATGTTTACCAGGATTTATTCAAGGAGGGTTCTTTTATCGGAAAAGGAATTTATGATGTGGATATATTTCAAAAAGTGCTTGATGGCAGGTTTTTGGAAAATCGCATTCTCAGTCATGATCTTTTAGAAGGTTGTTATATCCGCTCAGGGTTGATAAGCGATGTTCAACTGTTTGAGAAATATCCTACAACCTATAGTGCAGACATGAAAATGCGGCTGCGCTGGATTCGCGGTGACTGGCAGATTTTTTCCTGGATCTTACCATGGGTTCCCGCCCCGAAAAATCATTCGTATAAAAATCCTATTTCTGCATTATCCCGCTGGAAGGTTTTTGATAATATGCGGCGCAGTCTTGTGCCGATTGCACTTACTGTGCTATTGCTATTGGCATTCATTGTTCTTCCATCTGTTTTATTCTGGACGATTGCAGTTTCCGCAATTATTGTTTTTCCCATATTCGTCACCTCACTTTGGGATACTATCAGGAAGCCAAAAGATGTTATATTAAAATACCACATTATAAGATCTCTACAAAACCTCAGGGATATCACTGTCAAAACATTGTTCACAGTCGCAAGCCTTCCCTATGAAGCATTTGCGAATTTAAAGGCAATAATTCTTACCCTGTGGCGAATGTGCATCACAAGAAAAAAGTTGCTGCAATGGAACCCCAGTGTTTATTATATAAATGCAGACCAATCCAGTTTACTTGTCTCCTACACTACTATGTGGATAGAGCCTGTACTTGCGGGGGTAGTGTTTACTTTTTTAGCCATCTATGCTCCTGAAAATTTGTGGGTAGCTGCACCCGTATTGTTACTGTGGCTTGTTGCTCCGTTGATTACCTGGTTTGTGAGTAAACCTTTAGAAAAACAAGTTGCCATACTTAGCACCGAGCAGCATATCTTTCTTCAAAAGCTTGCCAGGAAAACATGGAGTTTCTTTGAACATTTCGTTGTTGCCGGAGACAACTGGTTGCCGCCGGATAACTTCCAGCAGCAACCTGCTGAGCAAATAGCACATCGCACGTCTCCCACTAATATTGGCCTCTCGCTGCTTGCCAACTTAAGCGCCTTTGATTTTGGATATATTACTACCCGCCAGTTTATTGAACGAACAGGGAATACGATTAACACGATGAAAAAAATGGAACGGTACAATGGCCATTTTTATAATTGGTATGATACTCAATCGCTGACCCCGCTACAACCAAAATATATTTCGACGGTTGATAGTGGAAATCTTGCAGGGCATTTATTGGTACTAAGGCAGGGATTATTGGCATTGCCTCACCGGGAAATTGGCAGTGTAAGTTTATTCGAAGGTCTTCGTGATACGCTTCGCGTACTAATAGACTCGAAACCTGAAAATAAATTGGCGCTGCCGGAGCAACTTGTAGTTGACCTGGATGCAATCTGCATTCAGGGGATAACGAATATATCTGAAATACAGAAACTACACGAAAATTCAGTAATCAAAATTAAGCTTTTAGTTGAAAAGCTGGACAGCAGCCTGGATAGCGAAACACACCGGTGGAAGCAACTCCTTATTGCACAATTAGACCAGGTAAATAAACATGCTTTAATCTTCACACCCTGGCTTTTGCTGCAATCAGCTCCTTCCGCATTCGAGGATATTGTTTCCCCCGATGGAAACGATACGTGGATGGTACTGTTTAAAAAGACAAATGAATTACAGGCGGAGGTGAGTAATAAGCAAAATGAATTTAATGCTGCGGGAGAAAATTCCTGGTACGATCTAATGCAAAGCGCCCTGACAACTTCCATTCGGCAGATAGGCGAATTAATTTCTTCATCAGAAGACCTTGCTCAGCAATGCAACGAGTTAGCGGACATGGAGTGGGATTTTTTATATGATAAATCGAGCCACCTTCTTACCATTGGTTACAGTGTTCAGGAGCACCATATTGATAGAAGCTATTATGATTTGCTCGCTTCTGAAGTAAGGTTATGCATCTTTGTTTGCATTGCGCAAGGCAAACTTCCCGAAGAAAGTTGGTTTGCATTGGGACGCTTGTTAACTAACCTTGAGGGAAGTTCGATTCTCCTATCTTGGAGTGGTTCTATGTTTGAATACCTGATGCCACTTTTGGTAATGCCTACCTATGAAAATACATTGCTTGATCAAACCTGTAAGGCTGCTGTAGAATGGCAGATTAAATATGGTAAAAAAACAAGCAAGCCCTGGGGCATTTCTGAATCCGGGTACAACATGATCAATGCTAGTTTTAATTACCAGTATCGTGCATTCGGCGCTCCGGGCCTTGGCTTGAAACGTGGGCTTGAAGAAGACTCGGTCGTTGCTCCTTATGCGTCTGCACTTGCATTAATGGTAACTCCCCGAAAGGCATGTGAAAACCTGGAACTGCTTACAAAGTCGGGCATAGAAGGAAGATATGGATTCTATGAAGCCGTGGATTATACGCCCTCACGTTTACAACGTGGACAATCCAGCGCTATTGTTTATTCATTCATGGCACATCACCATGGAATGAGTCTGTTGTCATTAGCCTACCTGCTTCATGATAAACCGATGCAAAAGCTGTTTGAAGCGGAACCACAGTTTAAGGCAACACTGTTATTATTACAAGAAAGGATTCCAAAGGCATCCACCTTTTTTGCACACACTACAGACATAGGTGATATCAGTTATGTCGCAAGCGGCCAGGAAACAAGGATCCTCACTACTCCATACACGTTGATACCTGAAGTACAATTGTTATCGAATGGCAGTTATCATGTAATGTTAACAAATGCGGGTGGTGGTTACAGTCGCTGGAGAGATCTTGCTGTTACCCGCTGGCATGAGGATGTTACCTGCGATAACTGGGGCACTTTCTGTTATATCCGTGATGTGGACAGCGGAACCTATTGGTCCAATACGCATCAGCCCACACTGCTTAAAGGAGAGAAATTTGAAGCAGCCTATTCGCAGGGCCGGGTAGATTTTAATTGTCTTCATAATAAAATAGAGACCCACACTGAAATCGTTGTGTCGCCGGAAGATGATATAGAAATGCGGAGATTGCATATAACTAACCAATCTGGTACTCACAGAACTATTGAGATTACCAGTTATGCCGAGGTTGTTATTGCCCCTGCGGCTTCAGATTTGATGCAGCCCGCTTTCAGCAATCTATTTGTGCAAACTGAGATTATTCCTCATCAAAATACGATCCTTTGCACCCGAAGGCCGAGATCCGCGGAAGACAAAGTCCCGTGGATGTTCCATTTGATGGTGACAGAAGGAAAAGCTGGTGAAGAGATATCCTATGAAACAGACCGGATGGCATTTATTGGTCATGGCAATTCGATTGTTAATCCGCAAGCCATGAACAACCCGGGCAAACTTAGTGGCAGCCAGGGGTCGGTGTTAGATCCTATTGTTGCTATCCGTTATAGAATAGCCCTTGAGCCTGACGAAATCGTAACCATGGTTATGGTTACAGGCATCGCTGAAACCAAGGAAATTTGCGAGGCTTTGATAATTAAGTACCAGGATAATAATGCTCATAAAGACCGTGTATTTGAAATGGCCTGGACACATAGCCAGGTAGTACTTCGTCAAATAAATGCCTCGGAAGGAGATGCACAGCTATATGGACGTTTGGCAAGTTCTATCCTGTTTGCGAATGCTTCATTTCGTGCCGACCCTGCCATTCTCATCAACAACCACCGCCAGCAATCTGGCTTATGGGGATATGCTATTTCAGGAGACTTACCAATTGTTCTTTTAAAAATCGAAAATCAGGACAACATGCAGCTGGTAAAGCAAATGATACAGGCGCATAGTTATTGGAGCCTGAAAGGACTCGTGGTGGACCTGGTAATTTGGAATGAAGAGCATAACAGCTACCGGCAGGTTTTTCAAAACGACATCCAGTCGCTTATTCCTGCTGAATTGAATGGCAGCAAGGGCGGCATTTTTTTAAGAGCCTCAGACCAGATATCAACAGAGGACCGTATTCTGTTTCAATCGGTAGCTCGTGTTATTATTTCCGATAGTGGCGGAACATTAGCCGACCATGTCAATAAAAAAGAGCTTGCAAGAGTGCCCAGTCCGTTGATGGATAAAAGCGAGGGTCATCCGTTTTCTTTGGCCTCCATCCCGCCGCCAACAGATCTTATCTTTTTTAATGGGCTCGGAGGATTTTCACCAGATGTAAAAGAATATGTTATTATAACAGATAAGAATACTAAAACGCCAGCGCCATGGGTTAATGTAATTGCGAATCCAAATTTTGGAACAGTGATTTCCGAAACTGGGTCCGCTTATTCATGGACCGAAAATGCGCATGAGTTAAGGCTTACGCCATGGAGTAATGATCCTGTTTCTGACAGAGGTGGAGAAGCCTTTTATATAAGAGATGAAGAGAGCGGGCGATTCTGGTCAACAACATTTTTGCCTGCCGGAGGACAATCAACTTATATTACACATCATGGTTTTGGTTATAGTGTTTTTGAACATCTTGAGGATGGCATTTATAGTGAGATGACCGTTTATGTTGACATGGTTTCGGCTGTGAAATTCACCGTATTGAAAATACGAAACCAATCAGGAAGGTCAAGAAATCTCTCTGCTACGGGTTATGTTGAATGGGTATTGGGTGATAACAGGATGAAAACGGCCATGCATATCCACACAGAAGTTGATCCGGAGAGTGGGGCACTTTTTGCTAAAAATCAGTATAACACGGAGTTTAACAGCAGGGTGGCATTTTTTGATGTTGATTATTTGAAAAAAACTTTTACCGGAGATCGCACGGAATTTATTGGCCGTAATGGCAACCTGCGCAATCCGGATGCGATGTCCCGTGTAAAACTTTCAGGAAAAATAGGGCTTGCCTTAGACCCCTGTGCTGCTATCCAGGTTCCGTTTTTCATGGCAGCCGGGGAAGAACAGCACATCATTTTCAGGCTTGGAGCAGGTAGAGATTCGAATGAAGCAAGTTCCATAGCCAAGCAATTCAGGGGAAAGGAAGTGGCAACGGATGCTTTGGAAAAGGTAAAAAAATATTGGGAGCAAACCATTGGCGTTTTGCAGGTGGAAACGCCGGATGCGGCCGTAAATATCATTGCTAATGGCTGGCTTACTTATCAAACACTCTCATCACGACTGTGGGCCCGAAGCGGATTTTACCAATCGGGAGGAGCATTTGGTTTCAGGGACCAGTTACAGGACATATTGTCGCTGCTTCATACAAGACCTGAACTTGCCCGTGAACAAATTTTACTTTGCGCATCACGGCAATTTAAAGAAGGTGATGTACAACATTGGTGGCATCCGCCCATTGGCCGCGGTGTGCGCACCCGTATTTCAGATGATTATCTTTGGCTGCCGTATGTAACGGCTTATTACATTAAACATACAAGGGATGTTGCTGTGCTGGATGTTTCTGTCGATTTCCTTGAAGGACGGTTGTTAAATCCGGGAGAAGAATCTTATTTTGATCTGCCACTTACTGCTAATGCGCCTGCAACGCTTTATGAACATTGTGTTCGGGCAATCAAACATGGACTAAACTTTGGCGAATTTGGATTGCCTTTAATTGGTACCGGCGACTGGAATGATGGCTTTGATAAAGTAGGACAGCATGGAAAGGGTGAAAGCGTTTGGCTTGCATTTTTCCTGTACGAAATACTCACTAGTTTTACGGAAACCGCCCGTTTGCATAACGACTTAACGTTTTTGAATACGTGCAAAAATGAAGCGCAAAAGTTAAAAGAAAACATTGATAAACATGCGTGGGATGGTGAATGGTATAAACGTGCCTGGTTTGATGACGGAACACCACTAGGATCCAAAAGCAATGAAGATTGTAAGATTGATTCTATTGCCCAGAGCTGGTCCGTTTTATCAGGAGGTGGAAATGAAAAATTGCTTCATACGGCAATGGAATCAGCCTACAAAAATTTGGTACAGAAAGATGTTGGGATCATTAAACTGTTGGAACCCGCCTTCGATAAATCTGATATGAACCCGGGCTATATAAAAGGATATGTTCCCGGTGTAAGAGAAAACGGTGGACAGTACACGCATGCTGCTGTTTGGATGATCATGGCTTTTGCAAAATTGCGTAATAATGAGCGTGTATGGGAATTATTGCAATTGATCAACCCTGTTAATCACGGCAACAGCGCCGGAAAAATCGCTAATTACAAAGTAGAACCCTATGTGCTGGCTGCTGATGTTTATTCACGTGACCCTCATGCTGGTCGAGGCGGATGGACCTGGTACACCGGTTCTGCGGGCTGGTTATATCGTTTAATTACAGAATCTTTTCTTGGCATAGAACAGGAAGGGAATAAATTGACATTTAATCCCTGTGTGCCCAAAGAATGGCAATCATTTAAAGTGAACTACAGGTATCAAAACACAATGTATAATATTCAGGTTGTACAGTCGGGTAGTTCAGAAGAAATGATTGTAACAGTTGATGGCATTATCATGGAAGATAAAATGATTTCATTGATAGATGATGGAGTGGAGCATACTGCTATGGTGAAATTTTAAACTTTAAGAATTCATCCTGACAGAAAGAATGCATGTATCTAGTTGATCATGTGCCGGAATTATTGAAACGAGGCCTGTATTCCTTAGATGGTTACGCAAGATTTTTGACACAGCACTTGTGGCAAGAACTGATTAGCCTAAAATGTGAGAGTTCCGGTATTCAACAAGATGCCTGCTTTATGTCAGAAATCAGTAAATTCACTGTTAAAGATTCAAAAGCTGCCTGGGGCAGTATTCTTTGATGAAATATCACTAAAAACAAACCCCGTGAACGAACATTATTACAACTCAAAAGACCTGGCAAAGTTTGGCAATGTAGCAGACTATCAAAAAGAAATGGGTGAAAAGTTTTTTGCTTATTACGGCGAAGTATTTAAAGACAGTGAATTATCTGCAAGAGAGAAATCATTAATAGCGCTTGCTGTAGCTCATGCCGTGCAATGCCCATATTGCATTGACGCTTACAGTTCAGACGCTTTTGAAAAAGGATGGAGCGAGTCGCAAATGATGGAAGCAGTTCATGTTGCCTGTGCCATACGCGGCGGGGCTTCACTGGTACATGGAGTGCAGATGATGAATAAAGTAAAAGAAATTGCGATGTAGATGAAGTCATTAAAAGCTCAACATAGTATTCTTGCCGATGCCAATGAACAAATTGAGATCATTGAGCATGGCGAAACCGGCGATTTTGCGTTGATTCCTTTTCAACAGAAACTGGAACAATCTAATCTATACCCTTTAAAGCCTGCGTTCGTTGAAATTTTGCAGGTAAATGTAGGTAAGATGTGCAATCAAACCTGCAGGCATTGTCACGTAGATGCCGGACCCGATAGAAAAGAAATCATGACCAGGGAAACCATGCAGCAGTGCATTGACGTTTTACGGGTAAATGAGCAGCTTAAAACAGTTGACCTTACCGGTGGCGCACCGGAGCTGAACCCAAACTTCCAGTGGTTTGTTGAAGAAATTTCAAAGCTCAACCGCCATATCATAGTTCGTTGCAATCTCACCATTATCCTGGCAAATAAGAAATACCACGATCTGCCGCAGTTTTATAAAAAACACAACCTGGAAGTAGTATCATCTCTTCCCTTTTACTCGCAGGACAGAACAGACAAGCAGCGGGGAAACGGTGTATTTCAAGACAGCATCAAAGCCCTGCAAATGCTAAATGAAGTAGGCTATGGTGCCGAAGAAACCGGTTTGGCTTTAAATCTTGTGTACAATCCCGCCGGTGCATTTTTGCCACCGTCTCAACAATCGTTAGAACAAGAATACAAGCAGGCACTAAAACAAAAGTTCGGCATTGAGTTTAATAATCTTTACGTTATAACCAATCTGCCCATCAGCCGCTATCTTGACTACCTGCTTACAAGCGGAAATTATGAGCGCTATATGGAAAAATTGGTGAATGCTTACAATCCTGTAGCCGCGGCAAATGTCATGTGCCGCAATACCGTCTCTGTTGGGTGGGATGGCTACCTGTATGACTGTGATTTTAACCAGATGCTTGAATTAAAGGTGAATAGTAACAGCAAGCATCTCTCAGATTTCAATATCAACGTGCTAAGCAAACGAGACATAATTATCGGGCAACATTGTTATGGCTGCACTGCCGGCTCGGGCTCAAGCTGCGGTGGAGCGGTAGCATAAATAACTTCTCAATGTACCCAGCCAACTTCTATTGCTGAAAGCACTAATTTCTTCAATGTAGGCGGATGTTTTAAAGAAAACTTATGGAGGAATTTAAAAAAGCAAAAGATTATTTAACTGGCAGAGGTGTGCAAAATGCAAGCGTAGGAATCGTACTTGGCACCGGCTTGCACCAATTGCTAGAGCATGTTGATGTTAAGTTAACGATACCCTATGCTGATATTCCAGGCTTTCCTGTTTCCACGGTGGAATTTCACAAAGGCAACCTGGTATATGGTACAATCGCCGGCAAAAGCGTACTGATTATGCAGGGAAGGTTTCATGCCTATGAAGGTTATACATTGCAGCAAATTGTTTTTCCGATAAGAGTTATGAAGTTGTTGGGCGTAGAAAAACTGTTTTTGTCCAATGCGGCAGGAGGCATTAACCTAAAATTTAAAAAAGGAGATTTGGTATTGATTGACGACCACATAAACCTCCTTTCAGGCAATCCTTTGACGGGAAAAAATTATGATGAATTAGGCTCCCGCTTTCCTGACATGAGTGAACCTTATGATATATCACTAAAAAATTTGATACTGCAGAAAGCAACTGACTTAGGCATCTCGTTACAGAAAGGTGTGTATGCCGCGGTTCATGGCCCTAACCTTGAAACCAAAGCTGAATACCGCTACTTAAAGATCATTGGCGCCGACATGGTAGGCATGTCAACCGTTCCCGAAGTTATTGCAGCCAGTCACTTGCAGCTACCCTGCGTTGCTGTTTCTGTTATTACAGATGAATGCGACCCTGATAACCTTAAACCGGTAAACATCGCGGAAATCATTGAAACGGCAGGCAGCGCCGATGGTAAGCTTTCAAAGTTATTTGTAGAAATGTTAAAAGCGTTGTGATGAAAGAAGCGCTCGTAATTTTCGCGAAAAACGCTGAAGCAGGCAAAGTTAAAACCAGACTCGCGGCTTCAATCGGCGAAGAAGCGGCGCTTTCAATTTACCAACAGCTTTTATCACACACTGCTTCAATAACAAATGACTTGCCGGTAGACAAGTTCGTGTTTTATTCAAGCTACATCGCACAGCGGGATGCCTGGGATGATAAACATTTCGTTAAACAAGTGCAGGAAGGAAATGATTTGGGCGAAAGAATGAAAAATGCTTTTACGGCAATCTTCGAGAAAGGCTATAATAAAATTGTAATCATCGGCACTGACTGTCCTGAGCTGAAGGCTGACATCATCCTAAATGCTTTTACACACCTGAGTTCACAGGACGTGGTTATTGGTCCGGCCGCCGATGGCGGATATTACCTGTTAGGAATGAAACAACCCAATTCACCATTATTTGAAAATATCAGGTGGAGTACCAATGTTGTTTTCGATGAAACAATCGTAAAATGCGAGGCCCTGAAATTGCATTATTTCTTGTTGCCCGTGCTTAAAGACATTGACCGGGAAGAGGATTTACAATATTTCAAAAGCGAAAACAATGTTCAGCATTATCATACCGACATATAATGAAGCTGACCAGATTGCAAGAACCATCAACATAATAAATGCAGCAAATGGCAGGTATGAAGCTGAAATAATCGTAGTAGATGGCGGTAGCATTGATGATACGATCAAAATTGCGGAACAATGCGGGGCAACTGTTGTAAGGAGCGCACGTAAAGGCAGGGCAGCACAGATGAACACAGGTGCATCCATTGCCAAACATGAGATACTGTATTTTCTTCATGCCGACAGTATTCCGCCCGCTAATTTTACAAGCCAGATTCTTCGGGCCTGCAAAGACGGATTTACAACTGGTTGTTTTCGGCTTGCCTTTGATCACGACCACTGGTTTTTAAAAGCGAATGCCTGGTTCACCAGGTTTGATGTAAATGCAGTTCGTTTCGGTGACCAAAGCTTATTTGTTACGAAAGAAGTCTTTCAGCAATCTGGAGGATTTCGGGAGGACTTGTTGATGATGGAAGACCAGGAAATCATTCATCGTTTAAAAAAGTTCGGCAAGTTCAAAGTATTGAATGATGTTATTGTTACATCGGCGAGAAAGTATGTAGATAACGGAGTGTACAGGATGCAAGGTATATTTTTTAGGGTATGGGGTCTTTATTACCTGGGTTATTCGCAGGAAGAGTTGTTGCAACTGTATAGGAAGCTGGTCACAAAACATAAATTGTAAGATGCTCACAAAGTAAGAATAATAAATACACAATCGATGAGTGAAAAGATTTATGATATAATAGTGATTGGTGCTGGTTCCGCCGGTTTGAGCATTGGCATGACGATGAACACGCTTGGCTTTAAAGTTTTAATGATAGCAAAGACTGAACATGACATCGGCGGCGAATGTTTGAATGATGGTTGCATACCCAGCAAGGCCTTAATTCACGTTTCAAGAATAATGAAGTCCGCGAAAAAGGCAACCGCGTTTGGACTTAGTATAACCGGAGAACCAGCTATAAAGAAAATAATGGATTATGTACATGAGCGACAGGAGATCATCCGCAAACATGAGAATGCAAAAGCCTTAATTGAACAAGGAATTGACATTGTATTAGGGGAAGCAAAATTTACTGGTAAGAAAGAAGTTGAAGTAAATAATACAAGATTCATTGGAAAAAATGTTATAATAGCAACTGGCTCAAAACCAAGAAAATTAAAGGTTCCCGGTATTGAACATGTAAAATACTTTACTAACAACAATATTTTTACCATTGAAGATCTGCCCAGAAATATCCTGGTTGTGGGAGGCGGACCTATCGGAATCGAAATTGCGCAGGCATTGAACAGTTTCGGTCGAAAAGTTACCATTGTTCAACATGGCAATATGATCCTTGAGCACGATGATGAACAGGTGGTGGCCGTTCTCTTACACCAGCTCAGGCAGGAAGGAATTGAATGCTTGCTTAATGCGGATATTGAAAGTTTTACATCCCCTGATAATGCAGTAATAAAAATGAATAATGGGGAAAGCAGAAACTTATATTTTGATGCCATGTTTGTTGGTATCGGGCGGGAATTAACACTAGAGCCCTTGCAGTTGCAGCATGCAGGAATAGACACGAAGGATAATAAAATAGTGGTAGACAAATACCTGCGAACGACCAACAAAAATGTTTTTGTCTGCGGAGATATCGCGGGCGACCTTAAGTTTTCTCATGCTGCTGAATTTCATGCGCGTATATTGGTTAACAACTTTCTTTCTCCTTTGAAAAAGAAGTTAAACAATGATCACATGTCCTGGGTTACATTTACTGATCCTGAAATAGCTACGTTTGGAGTAAATGAAAAACAACTGAAGGATAGGGGGATTAAATATGAAAAATTAGAAGAGAATTTCAGTGGTGATGACAGGGCGATTACGGATAATTATCAATACGGCAGGAGTATTCTCTACATCAGCAAGGGAGGCTGGTTTAAAAAGGAAAAAATTCTGGGTGGCACTATGGTTGCCCCCAATGCGGGAGAGCTTATACAGGAGTTAATACTGGCAAATGTATCCGGGATATCAACCAGTAATATTTTCAAAAAAATCTATCCTTATCCCGTTGCTGCCAGGGTTAACCAACAACTAATTGTAAAGCATAAAGAAAAAAGTGTTTCTTCTGGAATAAAAAAATTACTACAGGTTGCTTATAAGATATTTGGTTGAGATTTTTTTTAACCGCAAAGCACTCCAAGAGGAAGCGCAGAGGAACACAGAGCTTATATCCTTTGCGTTCCTCCTTGTGCTTCCTCTCCGTGACCTCTGCGGTTAAAAAAAAGGATAAAAATTAAAACCCCATGATTAAAACTATTTTCGACACATACGGCACGATCATACTAATAACAATCTTTATTATCTTGTTTCTGCTCGAAAGCAAGTTTCAGTTAAGAAAGAGAGTGCAAAGCCGTTGGAAACGGTTGGTCATCAATTTCATTGTTTCTATTCCTGCTTTTGCACTGCTGCGCATCCTTTTGATTCCTGCCATGGTTTGGCTGGCAACACAAAAC